>NZ_JAKRFE010000010.1:0-218391 GCF_022348225.1 Gordonia sp. McavH-238-E | reverse complement strand
ATGTTGCCGGGATTGGGTCGGGGGCCGCCCTGACCGGGAGCGGGACGACCGCCGCCGGGACGCGGACCACCCTGGCCGGCCGGGCCGGGACGACCGCCGCCGGGACGCGGGCCGCCCTGTCCCGGACCGGGACGGGCAGCCGGACGCGGCGCGGGCGCCGGTGCCGACGAGTACGGGTTGTTGCCCACCCGCGGGGTGCGCGGACCCGGCTTCGGGCCGGGACGCGCGCCCGGGGACGGTGCCGGGGCCGCAGGTGCCGCCGACGCGGCCGGGGCCTGCGGGGCGGGTGCCGCGGGGGCGGGCTTCGGGCTGGGACGTTCCGCCGCCGGTGCGGGCGCAGCCGGCGCCGGGGTCTCCACCGGTGCGGGTGCGGGCTTGGGTGCGCCGGGCTTCGGGCCGCCGGTACGCGGACCGGGACTCGGGCGGTCGGCGGCGGGTGCCGCCGGGGTCGCAGATGCACCGGGCTTCGGTGCACTGGGGGTGCCGGACGGCTTGGGTCCGGGCTTTGCGCTCTGACGCGGGCCGGGGGCCGGGGACGACTTGAAGTCCTTGGCTCCCCCGTCCTTGCCGGGGAATGATTCACGCAGTCGACGGGCCACGGGGGCCTCTACCGTCGACGACGCCGATTTGACGAACTCGCCCTGTTCCTTGAGTCGCTCGAGCACCTGTTTGCTGGTGACGCCGAGTTCCTTGGCCAGTTCGTGCACGCGGGCTTTGCCTGCCACTGCTCTCCTCACTTGGAGGCCAAGCGGCTCACCCGCTACGGCCTCGATTTAAGTCCGGTACATGCTCATCGTGACTTCACGGTGTGCTCATGTCTTCTGCTACCTGTTCTGGCTCCGGGGAGCCTTCCTCTGGTGGGTGATCGCGCCGAGCTGTTCGGTGAGATCGTCCGGGTCCACGGTCAGACCGGGGGTCCGGAGCGCCGTGGCGAAGGCCCGGCGTCGCGTCGCGGTGGAGATGCACTCCGCCCGCGCGTGCAGCCACGCGCCTCGCCCCGGCATGGTCTTCGCGGGATCGACCACGACTGTCGGGGTGCCGACGCGCAGTTGCGCCACGACACGAACCAACTCGACGGCCTCTGCCCGCTGCCGACAGCCGATGCACATCCGGATGGGTGTGCCGTCGGCGGGCGACCGTGGGGCGGATCGCTGAACCATCGATCAGTCTAGCGCGAGCGAACGCGCGGAGGACAATCGACCGTCGCGCGCGTCACTCCTGCCCCGCCTCGGCGGCCGGCGCGGCGTCGGATCGGATGTCGATCCGCCACCCCGTCAGCCGGGCCGCGAGTCGGGCGTTCTGGCCTTCTTTGCCGATGGCCAGCGAGAGCTGGTAGTCGGGCACGACGACCCGCGCGGCCTTGAGTTCGGCGTCGACAACGGTCACCGACACAACCTTCGCGGGTGACAGTGCATTCCCGACGAAGGCCGCCGGGTCGGAGTCGAAGTCGATGATGTCGATCTTCTCGCCGGCGAGTTCGCTCATCACGTTGCGCACGCGCTGACCCATCGGCCCGATGCACGCGCCCTTGGCGTTGAGGCCGGAGACCCCGGTGTGTACGGCGATCTTCGACCGGTGTCCGGCCTCCCGCGCCACGGCGACGATCTCGACGCTGCCGTCCTCGATCTCGGGCACCTCGAGCGAGAACAGTTTGCGCACCAGGTTCGGGTGGGTCCGGGACAGGGTGATCTGGGGTCCGCGGGGTCCACGGCTGACCCCGACGACGTAGCACTTGATCCGGTCGCCGTGGGTGTAGACCTCGCCGGGCACCTGCTCGGCGGGCGGGATGATCCCCTCGGTGGAGTTGGCGTCGCTGCCGATCTGGACGACGACCATGCCCCGGGCGTTGGCGCGTGAGTCCTGCTGCACGACGCCACCGACGATCTCGCCCTCGTGGGCCACGAGGTCGCCGAAGTTCTTCTCGTTCTCCGCGTCGCGCAGACGTTGCAGGATGACCTGCCGCGCGGTCGTCGCCGCGATGCGTCCGAATCCCTCGGGGGTGTCGTCCCACTCGTGGACGACATTTCCGTCCTGGTCGACCTCCTGTGCCATCACACGGACGGCGCCGGACTTGCGGTTGACGTCGACGCGGGCGTGCGGCGCGAATCCGTCGGTGTGCCGATAGGCGGTCAGCAGCGCGGTCTCGATCGCCGTGATGACGGTCTCGATCGAGATGCCCTTGTCGGACTCGATCATTCGCAGGGCGGCGATGTCGATGTTCATGTCGTCGGTCTCCTATTCACTTGTCGTGTTCGGTTGTCGTGTCCAGCCGGCGTGCCGCGGCGGGTGCGCGGCGCGCCTCGATCTCGTGCGGTTCGAGGCCGCACAGTTCCAGTTCGCGGACGCTGGGCTGGGAAAAGTCGACCTGCACCACGGCCGTGGTCACCGAGCCGAGCTCGACCGTCTCCACCGCTATCCGTCCCTTGTGGTTCGCGACCACCTCGACCGCCGGGGCCGGGTCGTCGAGCAGCCTGCCGATGCGGCCGGTGACCGTGCGCGCGGGCGAGTCGGGGTCGCCCGTCAGCTCGACGACCACCCGGCGGCCGGTGTTGCGGCGCCAGTGCCGGGGCAGGGTCAGTGGGCTCTCGACGCCGCGCGAGGTCACCTCGAGCACATATGCGAGGTCGGCGAAAGCGGGGGTGGCGTCGAGGAGGTCGGAGATCTCGGTGCTGAGGCCGGCGAGGACGTCGAGGTCGCTGCCGCCGTCGCGGTCGACCACGATCGACAGTTCCTCCTGGCCGTCACGGGTGCGTACCGCGACGTCTTCGAGGTCGAATCCCCGTTCGGCGACAAGCTTTTGGACGAGTTCGCTCACGTGCGTCGGGCTGATCGGCATGCCACTCCCCTCGTCTTCAGTTGTCGGGCCGTGCCGGGTGTCGCACGACGTTGCTCCGAACATCGTAGTGGATCGATCGGGTGGAGAACTGCTGGCATGATGTCCCGGGTGAGCATGCCCCCGATCGCGCGACGGACCGTGCGGCACCCGATCGACCGGCGCACGGCGTTGCGCGGCGGACTCCTCGCGGGTGCCGCCGTGATCGGTGCCGGCGCGGCCGGTGTCGGACTGACCGGTTGCGATTCGTCACCCTCCGCGGAGACCCTCCTCGCCGAAGACCTCGTGCCTCTGGTGCGGTCGGCGACCGCCGACGAGAGCACCGCGCGCGCCCTGGTCGCCGTCGAGCCCGCCTACGCGACCGCGCTCGGGGTCGTGGCCGATCAGCGCGCGCAGCACGCCCGCGCGCTGCGTGAGGAGATCATCCGCCTCGACCAGGACGTGGCGGCGACCCTCGATCGCCCGGCCACCTCCTCGACCGCCGCGACCTCGGCTGCGGGCGCGCCCCCCGCCGCACCGTCGTTGGCCCGGCTCCGCACCGATCTCGATGCCGCGACCGGGCAGGCCCGTACGATCGCCCTCGCCGCGGGCGGGTATGTCTCCGGGCTCACCGGCTCCGTCGCCGCCGCGGTCACATCGATGCGAGAGGTGCAGCTGGCATGACCTCACCACTGAGCACGACCCCGAACAGCCCGGCCGCACAGGCCGATTCCGACGATCCGCTCGCCGTCGCCGCCGAGGCGGAGAACGCCGCCGTCTTCACCTACGGCGTCATCACCGCGTTCGTCGCCGCATCGCGCCGACGCACCGTCGCCGACTACGCCGACGCGCACCGGGCGCGTCGCGACGAGATCGAGCGGGCGATCGAGGCGGCGGGGAACACACCGCCGCCGGCCGCCGCCGGTTACACGCTTCCCGTCGAGGTCACCGATCCGACCACCGCGGCCCGCGCGGCCCTCGCCGCCGAGATCGACTGCACGGTCGCCTATCGCGCATTGCTGGAACAGGCCGACGACGAGACCGGCCGGCGGATCGGCGTCGACGGACTGACCGAGAGTTCGGTGCGCGCCGCCCGGTGGCGGGTGGTGCTGCAGGAGAGCCCGGTCACGGTGGCGTTCCCCGGGTCTCCCGCACAGGGCTGAGCCGCGATCAGGCCCGGGCGGCCGCCACCACCGTGTCGACCGCGGCGTCGACCGCGACCTCGGCGGCCTCGCCGGTGAAGCGATCCCGGATCTCGATGGTGCCGTTGGCATATCCCCGTCCGACGACCACGACGGTCGGCATGCCGAGGAGTTCGGCATCCTTGAACTTCACACCCGGAGAGGCTTTCCGGTCGTCGAGGAGCACTTCGAGCCCGGCCGCGTCGAGGTCGGCGGCGAGCTGTTCGGCGCCCGCGACGGCGGCCTCGTCCTTGTTGGCGATGACGAGGTGAACGGCGAACGGCGCCACCGACTTCGGCCAGCGCAGACCCTTGTCATCGTGGGACTGCTCGGCGATGACCGCGACCAGACGCGACACCCCGACCCCGTACGACCCCTGCGTGAGGCGGACCGGTTTGCCGTTCTCGCCGAGGACGTCGACCTCGAAGGCGTCGGTGTACTTCTGGCCGAGCTGGAAGATGTGCCCGATCTCGATACCCTTGGCGCTCACCAGGGGTCCGGCGCCGTCGGGCGACGGATCGCCGTCCCGGATCTCGGCCGCCTCGACCGTTCCGTCGGGCGTGAAGTCGCGACCCGCGACGAGCCCGACGTAGTGCCGGCCCGGCTCGTCGGCACCGGTGATCCACGCGGTCCCGTCGACGACGCGCGGATCGACGAGGTAGCGGACCCCGTTCGCGGCCAGCGCCTTCGGTCCGATGTATCCCTTGACCAGGAAGGGGTTCGCGGCGAAGTCGGCATCGGTGAGCAACTCCACCTCGGCCGGCTCGACCGAGGCCTCGAGACGCTTGAAGTCGACCTCGCGGTCACCCGGGACGCCGATGCCGGTGATCTCCCAATCACCACCCGGCGCACGGAGTTTGACCAAGACGTTCTTGAGTGTGTCGGCGCCGCTGTACTGCCCGTCGAGCGTCGCGTTCGCCCAGTCGACGAGGCTGTCGATCGTCGGGGTACCGGGTGTGTCGTGGACGACCGCCGCGGGCAGGTCGTCGTACGGCAACGGGTCGGGCGCGCGGGTGATGACCGCCTCGACGTTGGCGGCGTAGCCGGACTCGACGCAGCGCACGAACGTGTCCTCGCCGACCGCGGACTCCGCCAGGAACTCCTCGGACGCACTGCCTCCCATCGCGCCGGAGGTCGCGGCGACGATGACGTACTCGATCCGCAAGCGCTCGAAGATCTTCTGGTAGGCCTCGCGGTGCGCGTTGTAGGCGGCCTTGAGCCCGTCGTCGTCGAGGTCGAAGGAGTAGGCGTCCTTCATCACGAACTCGCGGCCGCGGAGGATGCCCGCGCGCGGCCGTTCCTCGTCGCGGTACTTGGTCTGGATCTGGTAGAGGATGACCGGCATGTCCTTGTAGGACGAGTACTCGCCCTTGACCAGGGTCGCGAACAGCTCCTCATGCGTCGGGCCGAGGAGCATGTCGGCACCCTTGCGGTCCTTGAGGCGGAACAGCGCGTCCCCGTATTCGGTCCAGCGGTTGGTGGTGTCGTAGGGCTCACGCGGCAGCAGGGCCGGCAGGAGGATCTCCTGGCCGCCGATGGCGTTCATCTCCTCGCGGACGACGTTCTCGATCGCCTTGAGCACGCGCAATCCCAGCGGCAGCCACGAGTACACGCCGGGTGCGACCCGGCGGACGTAACCGGCTCTGACCAGCAGCTTGTGGCTGGGGACCTCGGCGTCGGCGGGGTCGTCGCGCAGGGTCCGCAGGAACAGGGTCGACATGCGTGTGATCACGACCAACCAGCTTAGTTATGGTGTTGCGGTGCTCGTCATCCTGCCTCCCTCAGAGACGAAATCCGACGGCGGCCGCGGGGCTCCCCTGGATCTCGACACGCTGTCCTTCCCCGAGTTGAACCCCGTCCGCAAACAGCTCGCCGAGGCGCTCGTCGCCCTGTCCGCCGACCTCGACGCCAGCCGCACCGCGCTCGGTCTCGGGGCCACCCAGCTCGACGAGGTCGACCGCAACGCCGAACTCTGGCTCTCGCCCACGCGGCCGGCGCTCGAGCGCTACACCGGCGTCCTGTACGACGCGCTCGACCACCGGTCGCTGACCCGGGCGGGCAAGACGAAGGCGGCCGACCGGCTGGCGATCGGCTCGGCGCTGTTCGGCGTGGTGCGAGCACCCGATCCGATTCCCGCCTACCGCCTCTCGGGCGGGTCCAAGCTGCCCGGCATGCCGACCCTGGCAGCGCTGTGGAAATCGGACCTGTCCCCCGCGCTGGACGCGGTCGACGACTTCGTCGTGGACCTGCGGTCGGGTGTCTACCACCAGCTCGGACCGGTACGCGACGCGGTGACGGCGACGGTCATGACCGAGCAGGCCGACGGATCGCGCAAAGTGGTGAGCCACTTCAACAAGCACTACAAGGGCCTCATGGCGCGCGAATTGGTCCGCACGCGCCGCACCGTCCGCGACATCGACGGACTGGCCGCGGTCCTCGCCGACGCCGGGCAGCGGGTGGAGATCGAGGCTCCCGACCGCATCGTCGTGCTGACCGACTGACCCCAACTCGATGGGGCGCTACCGCTCGTCGAACTCGAACAGCGTCGCGCCACCGGGCTCGACGGTCTGCAGAACGGTCGCCCTCCTCGGTGCGACGCGGTAGACGTGCCACGGCGGCGGGCCGGCCGACGGCGCACTGAAGTCGGCGGTCAGCGCGATCCCGGACTCGTCGACGCGACACGGCCAGCCGTCACTCGACCACAGCTCTGCGAGTTCGGCGACGACGTCGGGTTCGGTGATCCGGCGCGCGTGCCCGTCGACGACGAGATCGGCGTCGTCGAGGGCGACCGACAGGGTGCAGCGCGGGTCGCGCGCGAGATTGCGCGCCTTCCGGGTCGAGGGTCCGGTCTCGAGCCACAGCGCGTCTCGATGCCACAGCGCCCCGATGCCGGTGACGTGCGGACTGCCGTCGGAGTTGATCGTGGCGATCCACCACGTGTGCCGGTCGGGACCGCCGGTGCCGGGTGCCTGGGACACCCCGGCCGCCAGTCGCGCCGCGACGGGTTGCCAGTCGAGGGTGTCGATGTCGTAGAGGTCAGCGAGATTCTTGGCGTCCATACAGAGGTCGACCGCGCCGGCGGCCACAACTCATCGCTGGGCGTCGTGGCCCGGGGTGCTCGTCTCGGCGTCGACGCCTGCGTCGGCGGCTTCCTGAGCGGCTTGTCCCTCGGCCACCTGTTCGGGCGTGAACCGCATGAACAGCACGACGATCGCGGCGAGGACGGCGATGCCGGCGCAGGCTCCGAAGGCCAGTCCGTAGCCCTCGGCCTGCGCCGCGAGCTGAGCGGGATTCATCGTCTCCACGGGCGCGGTGGTGCCGCCCTTCGACAGTGCTCGCGAGGTCACCATCGCACCGACGACGACCAGGCCGACGGCGCCGCCGAGGTTCTGCGCCACCTGGGCCAGTGCGGTCAGCGGTCCGATCTCGGTGGTGCCCACCCCGGCCACCACGGACAGGGTCAGCGGGATGACCGCCAGACCGACGCCGAAGCCGATGACGACGACCGGGATGAAGATGCTCGGGAAATAGTCCGGCGAGTCGGTCGCGATCGACGATGCGTACAGGCAGCCGACGAGGATCACCGCGCCGCCGACCAGGACGAGCCAGCGCGGCTGGATCATCAGCGCCAGCTTCGACGCGATCGCCGCGGCGATGCCGAGTCCGAACGCGAAGGGCACCACCGCGAGCCCGCTCTGGATCGGTGAGTACTGCAGGATGCCCTGCAGGTACAGCGAGATGAAGACCGCCATGCACATCATGATCATGCTGGCCAGCAGGATGGCGAGCAGTGCGGCGACGCGGGAGCTGTTGTCGAAGAGGGAGAACGGCAGCAGCGGGTTGCGGGCACGACGTTCGACCACGATGAACGCCGCCAGGGCGAGGGCGCCGAGGATGAACGACCCGACGACGACCGGCGCGGTCCAGCCGTTCGGTCCCTCGTTCACCGCGAGTACGAGCAGGGTGCAGCCCAGCGTGCCGAGGACCGCGCCGGGGACATCGAGGGGCAGTCGTTCGCCCTGGGACTCCCGGAGCGCGACGATCGCCCCGACCACGACGATCAGACCGATCGGCACGTTGATGAGGAAGACCAGGCGCCACGACAACTCGGTCAGCACCCCGCCGAGGATCAGCCCGGCCACCGAGCCGACACCGGTCATGGCCGCGTAGACCGCGAAGGCCTGGCTGCGCGGTTTGCCGGGCGCGAAGGTCGTGGCGACCAGGGCCATCGCGGTCGGCGCCGCGATCGCGGCCGACGCACCCTGCAGAGCCCGCCCGGCGAGGAGACTGGCCTCGTTCCATGCCAGACCACACAGCAATGACGTGAGTGTGAAGGCGACGACCCCGACGATGAACATCCGCTTGCGACCGAAGGTGTCGCCAAGTCGGCCGCCGAGGAGCATGAGCCCGCCGAAGGCCAGCACATAGCTGCTGATGACCCAGTTGGCGCTCGACTCCGACAGGGCGAGTGCGTCCCGGATGCTCGGCAGCGCGAGCGCGGCGACGGTGCCGTCGAGCACGACGAGCAGTTGCATTCCGGACAGCACCAGGATCGGCAGGCCGAAGACCGGACGGAACTGCTCCCTGTTCACCGTTCCAGTGTTCACGGTTCCGGTGTTCACAGGTCCGGGAGTCGACATAGAGAACGACCGTACCGGCCGACGGCCGGGACATGCCAATCCCCGTTGATTCGGTCGGGCGCCGCTTCGGCCGGGTGCCGGTTCGGTCAGGCGCCCTCGGTGAACGCGGCCACGTCGCCGATGACCACGATCGCGGGCGGGCGCAGTCCCTCCGCCTCGGCGACCTCGCCGGCGTGGGCGAGATCGGTACGCAGCAGCCGTTGGGTCGGCAGCGACCCGTTCTCGATCATCGCGACCGGGGTGTCGGGTCGGCGGCCGCCCTCGAGCAGTGCGTCGGCGAAGACGTCGACGCGTTCGACGGCCATCATCAGGACGAGGGTGCCCCGTAGCCTGCCCATCGCCGACCAGTCGATCAGCGAGTCGGGGTGGCCGGGCGGCACGTGCCCCGAGGCGATGACGATCTCGTGGGTGACGCCGCGGTGGGTGACCGGGATGCCCGCCGACGCCGGTGCGGCGATCGAGCTGCTGATCCCCGGGACCACGGTCACCGGGACGCCGGCGGCCACACAGGCCTGCAGTTCCTCGAAGCCCCGTCCGTAGACGTAGGGGTCGCCGCCCTTGAGACGGACCACGAACTTGCCCTCCTTGGCCTTCTCGACCAGGACGTCGTTGATGGCCTCCTGCTTCATCGCGCGGCCGTACGGCACCTTTGCGGCGTCGATGATCTCGACCTGCGGGCCTAGCTCGGCGAGCAGTTCGGGCGGCGCGAGCCGGTCGGCGACCACGACGTCCGCCTCGGCGAGGAGCCGCTGCCCGCGGACGGTGATGAGGTCGGGGTCACCCGGACCGCCGCCGACGAGGGCCACGCCTGCGGCATGTGGTGCGGCGTCGTCGACGCTGAGCGAACCCTCGGCCAGCGCGCGGCTGATCGCGGCGCGGAGCGCGGCCGACAGTTTGTGATCGCCGCCGGCGAGGACGCCGAACTGCACGTCGCGGTGGCGCCCGGACGCCGGTGTGACCGCGGTGCCGTGGCGGGCGTCGTCGGCGCGCACGCAGAACGTGTGCCTGCGCTCGGCCTCGGCGACCACCGCCTCGTTGACGGCCGGGTCGTCGGTGCAGGCCATCGCGTACCAGGCACCCTCGAGGTCCCCGTCGACGTAGCGACGCTGGGTGACGGTGATGCCGGTGAAGGACTCGACGGCGGGCGTCGGGTCGAGCGCGACGACGTGGACGTCGGCGCCGGCCGCCACGAGGTTGGGCAGGCGCCGCTGGGCGACGGACCCACCACCCACCACGACGACCTTCCGTCCGCGGAGGTCGAGGCCGACCAGGTAGTGCCCCTCGCCGGAGGGGAAGGCGTCGGGCCCGGGGGCGTGCGGGGGTCCTGGGACATTCGACCCCGGGACATTCGACAGGGCGGAGTCAGGCTCGGACATGGGAGCTGACACTACCGGGACGGCCGGGTCAGAGCGGCACCTCACCCGTGGAGCGGATGTGCGCCCACACGTCGGCCGCCGGGACCCCGAGGCGATGGGCCGCGGACTGCAGGAGCACGCCGAGCAGGGTCGAGGTGCAGAACGCGGCATCCAGCGAGTCGTCGGCGTTCACCCGGATCTCGTTCCACCACAACGGGTTGCGATCCGCGGCGGCCTCGGCCATGGCGATCGCGGTGGTGAACCCGGCGGGTGTGGTGGCCGAGGGCCCCGGGTCGGTCATCGTCGGATCGGTCATGGTCGGGTCGGCCATCGTCGAGTCGATCACTGTCATGCCGGTCACTGTGTCCGTTGCTCGCGAGCGCGCTGTCGTTCCAGTGCGCGCTCGCGCGACTCCTCGAACTTGCGCACCTTGATGTCCATCTGTTCCAGGAACTCCGCGAGCAGTTCGCGGTAGTGCTCGCCGATCGGGCCGAAGTCGTCGCGCTCGAAGATCCGCCACTTGCGCAGGACGGGCATGACGACATCCGACATGTGTTGCGGCAGATCGTAGATGCCGCCCTTGGCGATCAGCACCGCGTTGCGCCGGAAGTTCGGCATGGTCGCGCCGGGCATCTGGAAGTTCGTCACGATCGCGTGGATGGCCGCCATGGTCTGATCGGGAACGAGGTCGAGGGCACCCGCGACGATGTTGCGGTAGAAGAGCATGTGCAGGTTCTCGTCGGCCGCGACACGTTGCAGCATGCGGTCGGCGATCGGGTCACCGCACGCCTTTCCGGTGTTGCGATGCGACACCCGGGTGGCCAGTTCCTGGAAGCTGACGTAGGCGACCGCGAAGAGCATGTCGAAACTGTGGTCGCGCTGGCCGTCGTCGTCGGGCAGCGGGTTGAACCCGGACGTCATGTGCGCCATCCGGATCTCTTCGAGTTCGACCGGGTCGACGCCGCGGGTCACCACCAGGTAGTCCCGCATGACGATCGAGTGGCGGTTCTCCTCGGCGGTCCAGCGGCCCACCCACCAGCCCCAGGCGTCGTCGAGGGTGAAGTTGTCGGCGATCACCCGGTGATACGACGGCAGATTGTCCTCGGTCAGCAGGTTGGTGATCATCGCGGCCTTGGCGACATCGGAGAGCCGGGATTGCGACGGATCCCAGTCGTGTCCGCCCAGGGCCGCGAAGTTGCGTCCGTCGTCCCAGGGCACGTAGTCGTGCGGGTGCCAGTCCCGGGTCATCTTCATGTGCCGTTCGACTTCGGTCTCGCACACCGGCAGCAGTTCGCGCAGCAGGTCCGAGCCGGTCATGCCGGGGTTGCCGAGGTCGGTGTCGGGGGGTCCGATGAGGGTTGTCACATGCTCTCCTGGTCGCGGGCCGGGGGTCGTACCGTTCACTCTGCGCGACGGGACGGGTGGTGTTCGTGAGGCAAAAGTCCCGCCTGGATGGGGTCCGACGTCGCGAGTTGGCGGAGCCGGACATCCGGTACTTTCACACCCATGGCCCCTGTCACGACGGATTCGCCCACCACCGATCCGACCGCGTCACCGACCCCCGTACGCGCCTACCTCGTCGACGACCACGAACTCGTCCGGCGCGGCCTGCGGGACCTTCTCGGGACCGCGGGCGACATCGAGGTGGTCGGTGAGGCGGCGTCGGTCGGCGAGGCCCTCGTCGGCATCCTCGCGACCAGGCCCGACGTCGCCGTCCTCGACGTCCGCCTGCCCGACGGCAGCGGGGTGGAGCTGTGCCGGGACGTCCGTGCCGCCGAACCCGGGATCCAATGTCTGATGCTGACGAGCTATGCCGACGACGACGCGCTGCTCGCCGCGGTTCTCGCCGGAGCGTCGGGTTTCGTCCTCAAACAGATCCTGGGCCACAACCTGGTCGCCGCCGTCCGGACCGTCGGCCGGGGCGGCTCGCTGCTCGACGACCGGTCGACGGCGGCGCTGCTGGCCAAGTTGCGCGACGGCAAGCAGACCGAGAAGGACCCGCTCGCCGAGCTGACCCACCAGGAGCGCGAGGTGTTCGCACTCATCGGCGAGGGGCTGACCAACCGCCAGATCGCCGAGCGGATGTTCTTGGCGGAGAAGACGATCAAGAACTATGTGTCGCGCATCCTGGGCAAGCTGGACATGCAGCGACGCACCCAGGTCGCGGTGATGGCGACCAAGCTCCGCGACGGCAGGGACTGAGCCGGGAGGCGAGCTATCCCAGGAGCGGCACCGACCAGGTGAGCGTCGTCCCGCCCGTGCGGGTGAAGACGCTGAACGTCCCGTCGCAGTCCTCGGCCCGCCGTGTCAGGTTCTCCAGTCCGCGATAGGTCACGTCGGCGCCGATGCCGATGCCGTCGTCGCTGATCTCGACCGTCAGCACGTCGTCGGCGGTCACCGAGACCTCGATGTGCTCGGCCCGCGCGTGCCGCAGCGCGTTGCTCAACCCCTCCCGCAGGACCGCGTCGATGTGCGGTCCGAGGGAATCCGGCACCACCGTGTCGACCGGGCCGTCGAACTCCACGCTCGGGGAGATGGATGCGTGCCCGGACAATTCGGCGACGATGTCGAGGACCCGCCGTCGCAGTGTCGGATCGGCATCGGGTCCATACGCCGTCTGCAGGTCGAAGATCGAGGTCCGGATCTGCGCGATCGTGCGGTCCAGATCGGTCATGATCTGTTCGAGGCGCGCGGTCGCGGCAGCCGGGTCGGTGGTCCCGGCCAGCAGCGTCTGGACCGACATCCCCACCGCGAAGAGTCGCTGGATGACGTGATCGTGCAGGTCGCGGGCGATCCGGTGCCGGTCTTCGAGGACCTCCAGATCGCGGGCGATCTGCTGCTGCTCGGCGTAGACCACCGCCAGTGACGCGACTTCGGCGACACCCGCGAGACCGGCGATCTCCTCGTCGTCCCAGTACGGCCGTTTGCGGTGGGTGATGAGCATCCACCCGAACGCCCCCGAGGCGCGCTGGAGCGGCTGCACCGAGGTCCAGCGCGCGCCGTGGCGGATGAGCGAGTCGGCGATCTGACCGGCTCGCTGCACCCGCAGGGCCGTGACGTCCGGCGCGATGAAGGTGTCGACCTCGACCGGGTCACCGGTGTGACCACGCAGTTCCACCTGTCCGGCCAGCTCGGTGAACAAGTACACGTCGACGGCGCCGACCAGATCGGCGACGTCGGCACACATGCGGGACATGGTGTCCGACAGCGCGATTCCGGCGAGCGGCTCCGACCCGCGCCGGGCGAGGACCTGCATCCAGCGGTGCCGGGTGCGGGCCCGCTCGAACAGGCCCGCATTGTCGACGGCGATCCCCGCGGCGACCGCGAGCACCGCGACGACGGTCTCGTCGACCTCGGAGAAGTCCTCCGCGGACCGCTTCTCGGTCAGGTAGATACTGCCGAAGACCTCCCCGCGCACCATGATCGGCGCCCCGAGGAACGTGTGCATCGGCGGGTGGTTCGGCGGGAAGCCGACCGAGGTCGGGTGGGCGCCGAGGTCGTGGATGCGGTGCAGGCGGGGGTCGTCGATGAGCAGGCCCAGCACCCCGCGTCCGACGGGGAGGTGCCCCATGGTGGCCCGCTGGGCATCGGTGATCCCGATGTGCACGAACTCACTCAGGCCGCCGTCGGGACCGCGCACGCCGAGGGCGCCGTACTGGGCATCGACCAGCCCCGCCGCGACCTCGACGATGCGCTGCAGCGCCCGGTCGAGTTCGACGCCCTGCCCGACGACGAGGACCGCCTCCAGCAGTTCCCGGAGCAGCGCCGGGTCGTCGGCGCCGTGGTCGGCCAACGCGTCGAGCGTCTCCCGGAGCCGATGGTCGAGCATCAGGACATCCCGGCGGTGTTCCCGGCCCGCGACGCCGATCTCGCCGGGGCCACCGCGGCGGCACGGGAGACGAAGCGACACAGCGCTTCCGGGATCGCCGCGGGGTGCAGGTGCAGGTAGGAGGCGTGCACCGAGGAGGTCGTCACCCCGTGCGTCGAAGCCCGGCCGGCCGTGTCCCGCCACGCCCAGGCGGGTGCGAGCGCCCCGTCCCCGACCCCGCTGCGGTGGAATTCGTGGCCGGTCACGCGTTCGCCGGTCCGGAACAGGACCGAGTCGCTCACGGCGACGGCGTCGCGATAACCGAGTGTCAGAGTGGGGCCGAAGTGGCCGGGGATGTCGAGGACGCCGCTCATCGGGTGCCCGTCGAGCTGCTCGCACAGGTACAGCAGACCCGCGCATTCGGCGTGGATCGGTCGGCCCGCGGCGGCATGCGCGCGGAGGTCGGCGCGCAGCACCTCGTTGGCGGCCAGCGCCTCGGCGTGTTCCTCCGGGAAGCCACCGCCGATCACGACACCGGCCGCGTCGGCCGGCAGCCGGTCCACGAGCGGGTCGAACACGACGACGCGCGCGCCGGCGGCCGTCAGCATCTCGGCGTGCTCGGTGTAGCCGAAGGTGAACGCCGCTCCCCCGGCGACGGCGATCACCGGAGACCCGGTCAGATCAGTGGGGCGATGGGGCGCAACGGCTTCCGCCGCCGACCACGGCGCCGCGTCGGGTGTCGACCGGCCGCGGGCGGCGGCGACGATGGCCGGGAGATCGAGGGCACCGCGCAGGTGCTCGGTCATCGCGTCCACCGCCGCGACCGCATCGGCATTGCGTTCGGCGGCCGGGATCAGGCCCAGGTGGCGGGAGGGCACCGTCAGCGACGGGTGACGGCGCAGCACGCCGAGGACCGGCAGTCCCACCCGCGCGGCCGCCTGCCTGAGCACCATCTCGTGACGCGGCGAACCGACCCGGTTCAGGATGACGCCCGCGATCGACACCGAGGGGTCGTAGGACAGGAATCCGTGCAGCACGGCGGCCAGCGACTGGCTGTGGCCCGCGGCGTCCACGACGAGGATCACCGGCGCGCCGATGATCGACGCGACGTGCGCGGTGGACCCGACACCGAGGGAGCCGTCCTCGTCCGCGGTGCCGGAGTCGACGATGCGGCCGTCGAACAGGCCCATCACGCCCTCGACGACCGCGATGTCGGCGCCCGCGGCGCCGTGGGCGAAGAGCGGCGCGATACGGTCGGCGCCCACCAGATTCGGGTCGAGATTGCGCCCCGGCCGGCCGGCCGCGACGGCGTGGTACCCGGGATCGATGTAGTCCGGACCGACCTTGAAGGGCGCCACCCGGTGACCGGCCGCCCGCAGGGCACCGATGAGGCCGGTGGTCACGGTCGTCTTGCCGCTGCCGGACGACGGCGCGGCGATCACGACGGCCGGCGTCGAACCGGCGGCCGGAGCCCCGGTGGTGGCCCCCGTGGGTGTCACCATTCGATCCCCTTCTGCCCCTTGCGGCCGGCGTCCATCGGGTGGGCGATCTTGCGCATCTCGGTGACCAGATCGGCGGCGTCGACGAGTTCGGCCGGCGCGCGCCGGCCGGTGATGACCACGTGCTGGCGTCCGGGACGTCGGGCGAGGGTCTCGACCACCTCGGTGGTGTCCACCCATCCCCAGTGCAGCGGGTAGGTGAACTCGTCGAGGACGTAGAAGTCGTGTTCGCCTGCGTCGAGACGGCGGGCGATCTCGGCCCACCCCGCCTGCGCGGCGGCGGCGTGGTCGTCATCGTGGTCGGAGTTGGCGCGCAGCCACGACCAGCCCTGGCCCATCTTGTGCCACTCGACCGGACCGCCGGCACCGGTCTCGGCGTGGACCCGATCGAGGGCGAGCATCGTCGACTCCTCCCCGACCTTCCACTTCGCGCTCTTGACGAACTGGAACACCGCGACGCGCATGCCCGCGTTCCACGCGCGCATCGCCATGCCGAAGGCAGCGGTCGACTTGCCCTTGCCGTCGCCGGTGTGCACCGCGAGCACAGGCTGATTGCGGCGCTGTCGCGTCGTCAGCCCGTCGTCGGGGATGCTGACCGGAACTCCTTGGGGCACTCGACTTCTCCTCGCGCTGTCAGTGGTCGGTTCGGTGGCGGGTCAGGCCGCCCCGCGTGCGGGTGCCGGTCCGGTGAGGGCGGTGGCCGACAGTTCGTCCATGGGGATCAGGCTCGCGCCGAGGTGGGCCGCGAGATCGCCGGCCAACCCGAGCCGGACCATTCCCTGCTCGCAGTCGACGACCACGGATCCGATGCCGCGCCGCCGGATGCCGTCCGCGGCCTCCCGTGCGCGTGTCATCGCGCTCCGTCCCGACGCGTCACGGCCGGACGTGGCCCGCCCGTCGGTGAGCACCACGAGCAGCGGCCGCCGGTCGGGTTCGGCGCGGCGACACCGCTGCACGACGTCGGCCGCCAGTTGCAGACCCTCACCGAGGGGCGTCCGGCCACCGGTACGGATCTCCTCCAGTCGGCGCACCGCGATCTCGACCGACTTCGTGGGCGGCACCGCGAGTGTCGCGGCGGACCCCCGCGCGACGACGACGGCGACGCGGTCGCGGCGGGTGTAGGAGTCGCGCAGCATCTCCACGCACAGCTCGGACACCGCGGCCAGCCGCCGCCGGGCGGTCATCGAACCGCTGAGATCGACCACGAACACGACCAGGTTCGACTCCTGACCGATCCGCTGCGCGGACCGCAGATCCGGGGCGGCGATCCGAACACTGCCGGGCCCGGTCCCTTGCTCGCGTCCGGCGGCCCGGCCGGCGGCGGCGAGGACGGTGCCGAACAGGTGGACCGGTCGGGCGGCGTCGAAGTCGACGGCGTGGGTGGTGTGCCCGCGGCGGCTGCGGGCCTTCGAGCGGCGGCCCGGGTCGCCGTCGCCGAGGCCGTCGACGCGCAGGGTCCTCAGCCGGCGACCGGTGGGGGCCGACGCCGCGCCGAATGCGGGGCCGGGTGCGTGCTGCGGGGCGTCGTCGGTGTCGGGTGCATCGGCGGCCTCGGGTGCGGCATCGGGTGCCGTGCCGGCCTCGGGTGCCGCCGGCGGCTCGCCTCCACCACTGGGCGGTGGCGTCTCGGGTGGTCCCGGGTCGTCGTCGGGCGTCTCGGGTCCGGCTGCTTCGTCGCCCGCCGACATGGCCTCGTCGAGCTGATCCTGGGTGAGCCCGGATTCGTCGAAGGGATTGCGACGCCTGCGATGTGGCAGCGCGAGCTCGACGGCCGCGCGGACATCGACGTCCTCGACCACGTCGGCACCGCGCCAGGCGGCGTGCGCGAGCGCGGTCCGCGCCACCACGATGTCGCCGCGCAGGCCGTCGACGTCGAGGTGCGCACAGATCCCGGCGATCCGCCGCAACTCCCGGTCCGGGAGTCCGACGGCGCCCACTGCGGCCCGCGCGGTCGCAATGCGTTGCGTCAGTTCGTGTTCGGCGTCGGCGTGGGCGGCGACGAACGATGCCGGATCGGCGTCGTAGGCCATCCGCCGGCGCACCACCTCCACGCGTTCGTCGACCTCGCGACCGGCCGCCACGTCGACGGCGAGCCCGAACCGGTCGAGCAACTGCGGACGGAGCTCCCCCTCCTCCGGGTTCATGGTGCCGACGAGCACGAAATCGGCGGCCTGCGTGTGCGACACGCCGTCGCGCTCGATCGTGACCCGCCCGCTCGCCGCCGCATCGAGCAGCACGTCCACGAGATGATCGGCGAGCAGATTGACCTCGTCGATGTAGAGGACCCCGCGGTGCGCACGGGCGAGCAGACCGGGAGTGAACTCCGCGCGGCCGTCCCGCAGCACCGAGGTGAGGTCGAGGGAGCCGATCACCCGGTCCTCGGTCGCGCCGATCGGCAGCTCCACGACGCGGCCGGCGGACTCGTCCGCCGCCCCGGGGGAATTCAGCAAGGGTCCGAGTCCACGGACGATCGTCGACTTCGCGGTGCCCTTCTCGCCGCGGATCAGGACACCTCCGATGCCCGGCGAGATGGCCGAGAGGATCAGCGCGAGTTTCAGCTGCTCCTGGCCGACGACGGCGCTGAAGGGGTACCGCACCTCAGCAGGTGGACCGGCAGGGGCGGGAGGTTCACCGTAGGGGGTCATCGCGACCCGGCGCGGAGCATCGACACGTGGGGTATCCCGTCCTCGAGGTAGTCCTCGCCGTCGCGGGCGAAGCCGAACTTGCCGTACATGTCGGTCAGGTAGGCCTGTGCCTCGATCCGGCACGGCCGGTCCCCGACCTCGTCGAGCGCCGCGGTCATGAGGGTTGACACGAGACCGTGGCCCCGATGGTTTCGCTCGGTGCACATCCGCCCGATCCGGAAGACCTGACCGCCATCGGCCTGCGGTTCCTCCAGCAGACGCAGGGTGGCCAGCACCGACCCCGCCTCGCCGGACCCGTTCTCGTCGGTGATCCAGAACTGTCGCGTGGCCGGTTCCAGATCCCGTCCGTCGAGTTCGGGGTACGGACACGCCTGCTCGACGACGAAGACCTCGACCCGCAGCCGCAGTATCCGATACAGCGTGGCTGCGTCGATGTCATCGGCCAGGGCGCGATGCACCCGCGGTTCGGAGATCATGTGTCGTGGTTAGCACACAACGCGCCCGGACTTCATCTCGCGAGTGATCAGCCGGCGGTGGCGGGGGCGAGCCGACCCGTCTCGGCCGGGGTCTCGGTCCGCTCGGTCAGCTGCAGGGACTTGTTCGTCCAGTCCCAGACCTGGCGGTACAGGTCGCGGTTGCCGTTCAGCTTCTGGCCGAAGGAAGGGATGATCCCGGACAGCTTCGACGACCAGCCCGCGTACTCCTTCGGGAAGCACTGCTCGAGCACCGAGATCATCGCCGGGACGGCGGTCGAGGCACCGGGGGATGCACCCAGCAGACCGGCGATGGTGCCGTCGCCTGCGGCGACGACCGCGGTGCCGAACTCCAGCTGCCCACCCACGCCGGTCTTGCGGATGACCTGCACGCGCTGGCCGGCGGTGATGAGCTCCCAGTCGGCGCCGAGCGCGCGGGGAACGAACTCCGAGAGCGTCTTCACCCGGTCGGCGGGGCCGGCGGCGAGCTCGCTGATGAGGTACTTGAGGAGTCCGAACTCCTTGGGTGCGATCGACACCATCGGGAGCAGGTTGCCCGGCTTGATCGACGCGGGCAGGTCGGTGATCTTGCCGCTCTTGAGGAACTTCGGGGACCACCCGGCGTACGGACCGAACAGCAGGCCGGGCTTGTGGTTGATGACCCGGGTGTCGAGGTGAGGCACCGACATCGGCGGCGCACCCACGGCAGCCTGCCCGTAGACCTTCGCGTGGTGCTCGGCGACGAGATCGGGATTGGTGCAGCGGAAGAACTCACCGGACACCGGGAACCCGCCGAATCCCTTGGCCTCCTTGATCCCCGACTTCTGCAGCAGATGCAGTGCGCCACCACCGGCACCGACGAAGACGAACTTCGCGTGCACGGACAGCTTCTCCCCGGTCCGCCCGTTGCGGACCTTGACGATCCAGCTGCCGTCGGACTGCTTGGACAGGTTGGTGACCGAGTGGCCGAAGTAGATGTCGGCGCCCTGTGCGACGTAGTTGAGGAGTTGCTGGGTGAGCGCGCCGAAGTCGACATCGGTGCCCTGATCGAACCAGTTCAATGCGACCGGGTCGGCGAAGTCGCGCCCCTGCGACATCAGCGGCAGCCGCGCGGTGAACTCGGCCGGGTCGTCGATGTACTCCATGCCCTCGAACAGGGTCTGCGTGGCGAGATTGTCGTAACGCTTGCGCAGGTACTTCTGCCCCTCCGCACCGTGCGTGAACGCGACGTGCGGGATCGGGTTGATGAACTCCGACGGGTCGCCGAGGATGCCGTTGTCGACCGCATGGGCCCAGAACTGGCGCGAGACCTGGAACTGCTCGTTGATGGTGAGCGCCTTGTCGATGTTGACGTCACCGTCGGCGGTCTTCGGCGTGTAGTTGAGCTCGCAGAGCGCCGAGTGGCCGGTGCCGGCGTTGTTCCACGGGTCGCTGCTCTCCGCGGCTGCCGCGTCGAGCTGCTCGAACAGGCTGATCGACCAGTCGGGCTGCAACTGCCGGAGCAGTGCACCGAGGGTGGCGCTCATGATTCCCGCACCCACCAACGCGACGTCGGTCGTGATCTCCGTTTTCGACACCTGGACTCCACTTCACCTGGTGGGACACTGTGACCTGAGTTCGTCGCGGCACGTCGTCCCGGATGGCAACTTCTTCTACCGGGCACTTCTCGCCCGATCCTTCTCAACCGCCATTGTCCAGCATGGCATGTCCCCCGACAGAATCGACCTGTGCAACTGTGTGCTGCACGACACCTGAGCAGTCGGTGACCTGTCACTATGCTGGCTGCCGTGAGCGCATCCGACGCCGCCGACTGGCGGCCCGACCGATTCCTCGAGGACTACCGGCAACGCGTGCTCCCGCTGGGCCCCGACCCCGACGGCGAGTCGCCGGTCACCGCAACCCTGGTGCGCCGAGCCGAGACGTCACCCGCACGCGGTGCGGTGCTCTACGTCCACGGCTTCACCGACTACTTCTTCCACGAGCCGCTCGCCGACTTCTTCGTCGACCGCGGTTACGCGTTCTACGCCGTGGACCTCCGCAAATGCGGACGGTCACGCCAGGCGCACCACACCCCGCACTTCACCACCGACCTCGCGATGTACGACGAGGAGCTCAACGCCTCGCTCCGGATCATCCTCGACGAGGTCGGCCCCGACTGTCGGGTCGTGGTGGCCGGCCACTCGACCGGCGGTCTCATCACCGCGCTCTGGCTCGACCGGCTGCGACAGCGTGAGCCCGACCTGCACGCCGCGGTCGACGGGCTGCTGCTCAACTCCCCCTGGTTCGATCTGCAGGGCGATGCGATCCTGCGCACGCTCCCGGTGACCATGCTCATCAAGGCGGTCGCCGCCGTCGCGCCGACGAGGGTGATCCCGAAGGAACTCTCGCAGGCCTACGGCGAGAGCCTGCACGACAGCGCCCACGGCGAGTGGAACTACGACCTGTCGGCGAAACCGCTGGGCGGCTTCCCGGTCACCTTCGGGTTCCTCGACGCGGTCCGCACCGGGCAGCGGCGCCTGCACCGCGGCATCGACGTCGGCGTTCCTGCACTCGTGTTACGTTCGGACAAAACGCATTTCGCCCGGACCTACTCCGCGTCCACCGATCACGCCGACGCCGTCCTCGACGTCACCCACATCGCCCGCTGGAGCGGCTGTCTCGGCGGCCGGGTGACCGCGGTGCCGATCCCCGACGCCCGGCATGACGTATTCCTGTCCGTCCGGCACGCTCGTGAACACGCGTATCGCGAGGTCGATCACTGGTTGTCCGCCGTCCTCTCAACCGAAAGCGAGAACCCCCTATGACCGCCACACAGGTCGTCGACCTGGCCATCATCGGCTCCGGGAGCGGCAACGCGATCCCCGACGACCGGTTCGCGGACAAGACCCTCGCGATTTTCGAGGAGGGCGTCTACGGCGGCACCTGCCTCAACGTGGGCTGCATCCCGACCAAGATGTTCGTCTACGCCTCCGAGGTGGCCGAGATCGCCACCCACGGCGCCCGCCTGGGCGTCCACGCGAAGGTGGACTCGGTCGACTGGCCGGGGATCGTCGAGCGCGTGTTCGGCCGCATCGATCCACTGTCGCAGGGCGGCAAGGAGTATCGCGTCGACCGGTGCGAGAACATCACCGTGTACGACTCCCACGTCGAGTTCGACGGACGCGACGACGACGGCCGCTATCGACTGGTCACGCGAGACGGCGACACGGTCCTCGCCGCCGAGGTGGTGCTCGCCGCCGGGTCGCGCGCGGTCATCCCCGACGTCATCGCCGACTCGGGTGTCACCTACTACACCAACAACGACGTCATGCGTCTGCCCGAGCTGCCCGAACGCCTGATCATCGCCGGGAGCGGTTACATCGCCGCCGAGTTCGCGCACGTCTTCGGCGCACTGGGCTCACATGTGTCGATCATCGCGCGCGGACCGGCACTGCTGCGCAAGCAGGACGCCGACATCTCCAACCGCTTCACCGAGGTCGCCCGGGAGAAGTGGGACGTCCGGCTCGAGACCACGATCACCGACGCCGAGAACCTGCCCGACGGCGGTGTGCGAGTGGAGCTTTCCGACGGCACGACGATCGAGGCCGATGTGCTCCTGGTCGCGACGGGGAGGCAGCCGAACGGCGACCGGCTCAACCTCGACTCCGTCGGCATCGAACTCGACGACGAGGGCCGGGTGCGGTGCGATCAGCACGGGCGCACCGCCGCGCGCGGCGTGTGGACGCTCGGCGACGTCAGCTCGCCCTACCAGCTCAAGCACGTCGCCAACCACGAGCAGCGGGTCGTCCAGGCCAATCTCCTGAAAGGTTGGGATGCAGCCGATCTGGACACCTTCGATCATCGGTACGTCCCGGCCGCGGTCTTCACCCATCCGCAGATCGCGTCGGTGGGCCTGACCGAGGCCGAAGCCCTCGACGCCGGCCTCGACATCGCCGTCAAGGTGCAGGCCTATGGCGACGTCGCCTACGGCTGGGCCATGGAGGACACCACCGGATTCTGCAAGCTGATCGCCGAGCGGGGCACCGGGAGGCTGCTGGGCGCCCACCTCATCGGCCCGCAGGCACCGACCGTCATCCAGCCGGTCATCCAGGCGATGCACTTCGGACAGACCGCACACGAGTTGGCGCGCGGGCAGTACTGGATCCACCCGGCGATGCCCGAGGTCCTCGAGAACGCACTGCTCGGGCTCGAGATCTGACCGAGCGGCGATCGCCGGGCGGCTCAGAAGATCGTTGAGCGCAGCGCGATCTCGCTGGCGAGGGCCGGAGCCGCGTGCTGCGGGATCCAGTGGTCCACGCCGGCGAGTTCGCAGAAGCGGAAGTCGCCGTAGACGTACCGGCCGCTACCCTGCGCCTGTTCGCGGCCCAGCGCGGTGTCGGCGTCGCTCCACAGCAGCGTCGTCGGGATCTCCACGGGCGGGCATGCCATCGTCGCCTTGATGTCGCCGGTGAAGTTCGCGCGGTACCAGTTCAGCGCCGCGGTCAGCGCCCCCGGCTCCCGGAGTGGGGCGAGCTCGTCCGCGGTGATCCCGACGGCCCGCAGCTCCGCCCCGTCGTCGGCGAGCAACTTCTCCTCGGCCCCGTCGGCGACGAAATCGAGGATGTACGACGACCGTTCACGCTGATCGCTGCCGACGAGCGCGTCGCGCATGGCCGACGGGTGCCCGGTGCTCCCGACGACGAGTCCGGTGAACCGGTCGGGATACTTCCCGGCGAGGTGCCACGCGACGATGCCACCCCAGTCGTGTCCGACCAGGATCGCGTAGCCGATGCCCAGCGCGTCGAGCACACCGATCACATCGGAGACGAGGTGGGTGAGGCGGTAGTCGTCCACCTCGGCGGGTCGCGCGCCCGGGCTGTATCCGCGCTGATCGATCACCAGGGTGCGCAGACCCGACTCGTGCAGGCGCGGGAGGACCTGGTCGTAGCAGCTTCCGTTCACCGGGAAGCCGTGCAGCAGCAGAACCCACGGACCGGTCTCCGGTCCCCCGATCCGGACGTCGAAGGTGAGGCCGTTCACGGTCACCTGCGTGGCTTCAGTCATTGGGCCACGATAACCCGGCCGGCACCACCCGTCGACGGTGGCCGCAACGCCTAGAAGGCTTCGAGGTGGTGCCGGATGATCGGCGGATTGTGTGGCGGCCCTTGTTCGATGAGGCGCGTCACGGCGTCGAGGTCGAGGTGGTCGGTGACGAGGTCGGCCATCTGGTCGACCTGCCGTCGACGTTCGGCGTCGACGTCGGTGTCCGGTGCCACGCGGAATCCGCGCACCCCGGCCTCGGCGGCGACGTCGGCGAGCAGACGGCGACGGAAATCGTTGCACGCCAGCAGTCCGTGCCAGTGCGTACCCCGCACGGCTCCGCGGACCGCACCCTCCGGTCCGTACCTGTCGTCGACGATCCAGGTGTCCTCCGCCGACCGGACCACGCGGCCGTGATGGATCTCGTAACCGCTGATCGGGCCGCCCCCGGTGCCGGTGACCTGCCGCACGGTCTTGTCGGTGTGGAACTCGATGTCGAGGTCGAACAGCCCCAGTCCCGGCACCCGCCCGCGACCGGATTCCACCCGGTCGTCGAGCGTGCGCCCGAGCATCTGGAAACCGCCGCAGACGGCGACGATCGGACGGCCGCGAGCGGCGCGTTCGCTCAGCGCCTCGCCGATGCCGCGCGCCCGCACCCACTCGAGATCGGCGACGGTGGCGCGGGTGCCGGGCACGACCACGAGGTCGGCGGCCGCGACCCCGGCCGGGTCGTCGACCCAGGTGACGTCGACTCCCGGTTCGCAGGCGAGCGCCTCGACGTCGGTCGAGTTCGAGATCCGCGGCAGGCGGATGGCCGCGACCCGCAACCGGACGCCCGGGGTGGCGCCGGACTCGGTGAACGACCGTGGCGGCCCGACGCGGCGCCCGACCGGCGCGGCGAGGGAGTCCTCGGCGTCGAGCCACAGGTCGTCGGCGAACGGCACCACGCCGAGCGTCGGCCGTCCGGTGATCGCCTCGACCTGGCGAAGCCCGGGTTCGAGGATCGACGGGTCGCCGCGGAACTTGTTGATCACGAAACCCGCGATCAGCGCCTGATCGGCGTCGTCGAGAACGGCGGTGGTCCCGAACAGGTGGGCCAGCGATCCGCCCCGGTCGATGTCGGTCACCAGCAGCACGGGGAGACGCGCCGCCTGGGCGAGACCGAGATTCGCGATGTCGTTGGCGCGCAGATTGATCTCGGCGACCGAACCCGCACCCTCGCAGATGACGACGTCGAAATCCGCACGCAGACCCGCCAATTCGTCGGCGACGACGGCGCGCAGACGCGCCCGCCAGGCCAGGTAGTCGGCGGCCCCGACGTCACCGGCCGGCCGGCCCCGGAGGATGACGTGCGAGCGGCGGTCACTGCCCGGTTTGAGCAGCACGGGGTTGAACCGGGTGGACGGTTCGAGCCCGCATGCGAACGCTTGCAACGCCTGCGCGCGCCCGATCTCGCCGCCGTCGAGGGTGACCACCGAGTTGTTCGACATGTTCTGCGCCTTGAACGGCGCGACACGCACGCCCATCCGGCTCAGCGCCCGGCACAGCCCGGCGACGATCAGGCTCTTGCCGGCATCGCTGCTGGTACCACCCACGAGCAGCGCGCCACCGAGTCCGTCCACCCGAACAGCGTAGTGGTCCCGAGACACACCGCCGGATGGCGCCGACCCCAGTGGCGTCGTTCACACGACACACCGTTCGCCTCGCGAACCGGCAGCGCTGGATACAGTGACCCCAACGAACAGGTGGACAGCCTGTCGTCGAGCAACGGGGGGTCGTCGGACGTGGAGGTCGTGAAGCCCGGATCCGTGTTCGCCGGGTATCGCGTTCTCTCGCTGCTCGGACACGGCGGCATGGGACAGGTCTGGCTCGTCGAACATCCGACGCTGGGCCGGCGCGAGGCGCTCAAGATCATCTCACCGAATCCCGCCGACCCCAGTTTCGCCGAGCGGTTCCGCAACGAGGCCCGCACCGCGGCCGCACTCGATCATCCCGGCATCGTGACCGTCTACACGCATGGCGTGGAGAACGGGAGCCCGTGGTTCTCGATGACCTATCTCGAGGGCGATGACCTCACCGCCGCACCGGTCCTGCCCATCGAGGACGTGGTGACGATCGCCGGCAAGGTCGCCGACGCCCTCGATTACGCCCACACACAACGCGTCATCCACCGCGACATCAAGCCCGCGAACATCGTGATCGCGCGCGGGCCCGATGGCCGGATCACGCGCGTCACCGTGCTCGACTTCGGCATCGCGCGGTTGATGGACGGCGCGAAGATGACCGCGACCAATCTGTTCGTCGGCACTCTCGCCTATGCCGCGCCCGAGATCCTCACCGGCGACGCGGCGATCCCGGCGTCGGACCAGTACGCGCTCGCCTGCACCATGTTCCAACTGCTCACCGGAACCCAGCCCTTCCCCGGACAGACCCCCATGGCGTTGATCTCCGGCCACGTCAACTCACCCGCGCCGCGGATTTCCGAGCGTCGGTCCGATCTCGGCCATCTCGACCCGGTGTTCGCACGTGCCCTCGCCAAGAACCCGGCCGACCGGTTCTCGTCGTGCTCGGAGTTCGCGGCGACGCTGGCGCGGGCTGTCGAGACCGCTCCGATGAGTCCGCACGCCAGGCGGCCGGAACCGTCTCCGATGATGCCCGAGGGATGGATCGCGACCACCCCGGCTCCCACACCGTCGTTCCCACACCACCAGTCGCCGGGTCAGCACCAGCCCACCCAGCAGGCACTCGCCCACAACCCGCCTCCGCCCGGCGGCGGCCGGTACACCCAGTTCCCGGCGTACGGTCCGGCCGGGCCACCCCCCGGCCCCCCTCCCGGATACCCGACCGGCCCCGGCGGACCCCAGGGGCACGGCCCGGGACCCCGGGGATCGGGCTCACGCACCGCATGGATCATCGCCGCGGTTCTCGGCGTCCTCGTCCTCGTCGTCGGCGTCGTCGGGGCCGCCATCGCGCTCAGCGGATCGGAGTCGGAACCCGGGACGACGGTCGCCGGATCGTCGACGACCGGGCCCAGCACCTCGGGCGGATCATCTTCGGGCGGCGGCACTTTCGAGTCCATCGCCTCCAGCGGCGACAGTACGTGCGCGGTGCGCGAGAGTCGGCTGTACTGCTGGGGCGGCAACGAGCGCGGCACTCTCGGCGACGGAACCACGACCGACCGGCCGCGGCCCGTCGCGATCACCGGCATCTCCGACGTGTCGGCGGTCAGCATGGGCGGCCTCGGCACGACGTGCGCGATCAGTTCGGGCGACCTGTACTGCTGGGGATACGGGGTCGGCCAACCGGGGCAGAACGTACCGCTCCCCACGAAGGTGGCCGGTCTGTCCCGGGTGACGTCGGTGTCGGTCGGCTTGACCATCTGCGCGATCAGCGACGGCGACGCCTACTGCTGGCGTAACAACGCGAGCGGACAGGTCGGCAACGGCAGCACCGGGTCGGTGGAGGTGCCCACCCGTGTCGCCGGCCTGTCGAACGTCACCGCCGTCTCCACCTCGCACACCACGAGTTGCGCGATCGCCGGCGGCTCCGCGTACTGCTGGGGGAACAACCGGGAGGGCCAGATCGGCGACGGCACCACCATCGACCGACTGACCCCGACCCGCGTTCTCGGACTCGACACGCCCACGTCGATCAGTACGAGCCTGTACTCGACGTGCGCGGTGGCCGGCTCCGGTGGCGTGTTCTGCTGGGGACAGAACACCAGCGGTCAGCTCGGCGACGGAACCGAGCAGAACCGGCGCACGCCCACCCGGATCGACGTCCGGGGTGCCACCGAGGTGTCGACCGCGGCCTACGGCGGCTGTGCCGCGGCAGGCAGCTCCGCCTACTGCTGGGGTTCGCGCAGCGACCAGCCCGACAAGAGCCCCGACCGGGTCAACGGACTGTCCGGGGTCACCGAGGTCACCACCGGTTCGGCGAACGTGTGCGCCGTCGCCGACGACGAGATGTACTGCTGGGGCCTCAACGGGAAGGGGCAGCTCGGCAACGGGACCACCACGACGAGCAGCGAACCGCAACCCGTCCGGTTCCCCGCCTGACCCTCAGTCGTCTGGCCCGTGTCAGTTGTCCGGCCCGATTCAGTTGTCTGGCACGGTGAGGATCTCGGCGCCGTCGTCGGTGACGACGAGGGTGTGTTCGAACTGGGCGGTCCACCGGCGGTCGGCGGTCACCACGGTCCAGCCGTCGTCCCACATCTCCCACGGCAGCGCGCCGAGGTTGATCATCGGCTCGATCGTGAACACCATCCCGGGTTCGAGGACCGTGTCGACATTCGGTTCGTCGTAGTGCAGCACGATCAGCCCGTTGTGAAAGGTCTCACCGATGCCGTGGCCGGTGAAATCGCGCACGACCGTGTAGCCGAAGCGGTTCGCGTAGGACTCGATGACGCGACCGACGACATTCAGTTCGCGGCCCGGCTTGACGGCCTTGATGGCCCGCTCGGTGGCGATCCGGGTCCGGTCGACGAGGTCGACAGCCTCCTGATCGACGTCGCCGGCGAGGAACGTCGCGTTGGTGTCGCCGTGCACGCCGTGGATGTAGGCGGTGACGTCGATGTTGACGATGTCCCCGTCCTCGATCACCGTCGAATCCGGGATGCCGTGGCAGATCACCTCGTTGAGCGACGTGCAGCACGACTTCGGAAAGTCCTTGTAGCCCAGCGTCGATGGGTATGCACCGTGGTCGATCATGTACTCGTGCGCGATCGCGTCGAGCTCGTCGGTGGTCACACCCGGGGCGACGGCCCGGCCCGCCTCGGCGAGTGCGTTGGCCGCGATCTTGCTCGCGATGCGCATCTTCTCGATGGTCTCGGCGGTCTGCACCCAGGGCTCGTGGCCCTCGTTGACCGTGGGCTTCCACACGTACTCGGGACGTTCGATGGAGTCGGGCACGGACCGGACGGGCGACACGATCCCAGGCGTGAGGGCACTACGAACTGGCATGCGGTCCAGACTATCCCTGCCCGTCGCGGCGAGGCCCGTGGGCGGACTCCGGACCGAACGCCACTAAGCTCGCCGGGAGGAGCCGATGGGAGGCCATCGGGGTCGACGGTGGAGGTGAGGCAGTGCGGACCAGGGGGTGGCGGGCGGCGCTCGTGATGGTGCTGGCCGTACTGAGCCTGTCGGCATGCTTCGTGACCCCGATCGAGCAGGACCGGCACTCGCCGGGTGCGCATCTGCGCACCGGCCCGCAGACCGCGACGCTCGCGGAGTCCGATGTCACTCCCGTCGTCGAGAACCCTGCTCCCCGGCTGCCCGCAACCGTCGACTCACTGCGGTACGGCGACGTGACCGTCGACGACGCCGACCGGATCATCGCCGTCGACATCAACGGAACCCTCGGCAACATCGTGTACGCCCTCGGACTCGGGTCTCACGTGGTGGGGCGTGACACGTCCACCGCCTTCCCCTCGGCGAGGTCGCTCCCGGTCGTCACCAACCGCGGGCACAGTCTCAACGCCGAATCGGTTCTCGCACTCGACCCGAGCGTCCTGCTGGTCAGCGAGTCCACCGTGCCGACCGCCGCAGTCGACCAGATCCGCGACTCCGGGGTCGCGGTCGTCGTGTTCCCGGCCGCCCGCAACCTGGAGTCGAACGACACCCTGATCCGCTCGGTGGCGGCCTCTCTCGGCGTCGCCGACGCCGGCGAGAAGCTCGTCGCGCGGACCGACGCCCAGATCGAGCAGGCACGCGCACTGGTACCGGACCCGTCCGGGGACCCCACGATGGCGTTCCTCTACATCCGCGGACGCAACCTGCTGCTGCTGGCCGGGCCCGGATCGGGCGCCGACGACCTGATCGAGGCGCTCGGTGGCCGGGATGCCGGCGCGGCAGCCGATCTCACCGGCGCGTTCACCGCGATCAGCGCCGAGGCCATGATCACCGCCGACCCGGACGTGATCCTCGTGATGACCCAGGGCGCCGCCACCGTCGGCGGGCCCGAGGGAGTGCTGACCCTGCCGGGTGTGGCCGACACCGAGGCCGGCCGCAACGGACGGGTCGTGCAGATGGACGAGAGTCAGATCCTGGCGTTCGGACCCGAGGTCGGACTGGTGCTCGGCGCCCTCGCGAGGTCGATCTACGCATGACCGACCCCGCGCGGACCACGACGGAGCCGACGACCGAGCCGACGACCTCGTCGGCCGTCGCCACTCCCCCGGGCGGCACACCGCACCGGGTCCGCGACCTCACGGTGGTGGCGGTGATGCTGGCCGCCACCGTCGTTCTCGTCATCGTGTCGGCCGGTACCGGCAAGGTGTCGGTGCCGCCACTCGAGGTCCTCGGCAGCATCGCCCACCACTTCCACCTCGACCTGGGACCACTCCCGTCACACCCGAACGGCGAGGGCGCACTCTGGAATGTGCGATTCCCCCGCATCGTGCTCGGTCTGTTCGTCGGTGCCGCACTCGGCGCCGCGGGCTGCCTCCTCCAGGGGGTGCTGGCGAATCCGCTGGCCGAACCGGGCATCATCGGCGTCTCTTCAGGCGCCGCGGTCGGCGCCTGTCTGATGATCGTGCTGGCCGGCGGCACCGCCGGAGTCGGTGGCGCCGCGGGCAATTGGGCTCTCGCCGGGGCCGCTTTCGTGTTCGGCCTCATCACGGCCGCGGCCGTGTACCTGCTGTCGCTCCGAGACGGTTCGTCGTCGGCGATCATGCTGGTCCTCACGGGTATCGCGGTCAACGCGTTCGCCGCGGGGATCATCGCGTTCCTCACCTTCGTCGCCACCACCGCGGCGCGCGAGCAGATCATCTTCTGGCAGCTCGGTTCGCTCGCCGGCCGCACCTGGAGCGAGATCTGGGTCGTGGCACCACTGGTGATCGGTGGTGTCGCCGCCTGTCTGTTCCTCGTGCACAAGCTCGACCTGCTGGCCCTCGGTGACATCCAGGCCGCCTCTCTCGGCGTGAACGTGGAGGCCGTCCGCCGACAAGCGATCGTCCTGACCGCGGTGCTGACCGCCGCCGCGGTGGCCTTCGCCGGGATCATCGCGTTCGTCGGCCTGGTGGTGCCGCACGTGATGCGTCTCATCGTCGGGCCGCGCCACGCGATCCTGCTGCCGACCAGCGTCATCGGCGGAGCACTGGTCATCACCGGCGCCGACCTGGCCGCCCGGACGATGCTGGGTGACGCCGACCTCCCGCTGGGGATGTTCACGTCCCTCATCGGCGGTCCGGTCTTCTTCATCCTGCTGCGTCGAAGCCGTCATGCGGGTGCCGGATGGTGACCGCCGACAAGCCGGCGACCACGGTCCTCGGTATCCACGCCCGGGACGTCTCGGTCGTCCTGGGCGGGCGCGAGGTGGTCCGCGGGGTCTCCCTCGACGTCGGTCCGGGCGAACTCGTCGCGCTGGTCGGCCCCAACGGGTGCGGCAAGTCGACGCTGCTGTCGGCACTGTCGGGCACCCGCGCACCACAGCGGGGACACATCGAGGTCGACGGTCGGGACGTCACCTCGACCTCGATGCGCGAACTCGCCCGACACCGCTCGCTGGTCACGCAGCTGAACCGCGTGGACACGCCCTTCACCGTGGCCCAGGTCGTCGCGATGGGCCGGTACCCGTGGCTGCGGACACCGCGCGCCGCGAACTCCCCCGCCGTCATCGCCGACGCGATGGCTCTGTGCGAACTCGGCGCCATCGCCGACAGCCCGTTCGGGCAGCTCTCCGGCGGCCAGCAGGCACGCGTCTCCCTGGCACGCGCACTCGCCCAGGACACCCCGGTGATGATGCTCGACGAGCCGACCGCCGCCCTCGACATCCACCACCAGGAGCAGGTCCTCGACATCTTGCGGGTTCACCGCGACGCGGGAAACGCGGTGCTGCTCGTGGTCCACGACCTGACCCTCGCGGCCGCCTACGCCGACCGGGTGGCAGTGATGAAGGACGGCCGGTTGCTGGCGATCGGACCGACGTCGGAGGTGATGACCGTCGATCTACTGAGTCGCACCTACGATCACCCCGTCGAGGTGATCGAACACGCCGGTCGACGCGTGGTCCTGCCGGTCAGGACGCCGAGCGAATCGCGTACCCCGGTCCGAGACCACCGAAGAAATCCCGGGTGACGGCCACCGCGTTGTTCGAGTCACCACCACCGACGACGAGTGTCGCGAAGGCGATATCGCCGCGGTACCCGGCGAACCAGGCATGCGAACCGCCGGCGAACTCCGCCTCACCGGTCTTGCCGAACACCGCTCCCTGACCGTCGATCACCGACGCGGTTCCGCTCGTGATGACCGCACGCATCATCGGACGAAGCTGGTCGTAGACCTCGGGCGCCATGGTGGGCCTCGGGCCCTCGACCTTGGTGGGCTTGTCCAGGATGAGTTGGGGCACCGGCGCCTTCGTGCCGTTGGCGACGGTTGCCGCCACCAGCGCGAGGCCCAGCGGAGACACGAGCACCTTGCCCTGCCCGAAGCCGTCCTCGCTGCGGGCAACGAGCTCGTTCTCGATCGGTACCGAGCCGGACACCGCGTCGAGGCCGGCGATCTCGTACTGCTGTCCGATGCCCATCGCGGCCGCAGCATGCGCAAGGTCCGACGGCCCCATCTCACTGGCGAGCTTGGCGAACGTGGTGTTGCAGGACTGCGCGAACGCCCGGAGCATCGACACGGTCCCCAACGAGAAGCCGTCGTAGTTCGGGATCAGTCGTGGCCCGATCTGGATCGCGCCCGGACATCCGACGGGGGTGTCGGGGGTGGCCATCCGGTGGCTGATGGCAGCCGCGGCGGTCACCATCTTGAACGTCGAACCGGGCGGGTACAGACCGGTCGTGGCGATCGGGCCCTGTCGGTCGGCGGCGGGGTTCTGCGCGACCGCGAGTATGCGTCCGGTGGACGGTTGCACGGCCACCAGCGCGATCTGGAAACGATTGGTGGCGTTGACCGCTCGCTGGGCCGCGTTCTGCACCGTCCGCGACAGGCTCAGCGAGACCGCCGGCGCCGGATCCGGGTCGTGGTCGGCGAGCACGTCGGCGTCGAGCCCGTTGGGATTGACCGTCACCACGCGCCAGCCCGCCCGACCCGACACCTCGGAGTCGACGACCTTCTTGACCTCGGTGAGCAGGGCGGGCGCGAATTGCGGGTCCTCGGGGACCAGTTCGGCCTGTTCGTTGGTCACCACACCGGGGATCGCCAGCTGATCGCGCAGGCGGTCGAACTGCTCATGCGAAAGCCGGGCGAGCGGGTACTGCTGCCGATTCGCGGTGACCTGCTCGGTGATCGTCTGTTCGTCGAGCGACGGACTGAACCGACGCAGCACCGCCACCGCAGCGGTCACCGACTCCGCGATCGGCGCGCCCTGTTCGGCGGCGGCGGACGCATCGAAGTTGATGCCGACGACGCTGCCGTTGACCATCACCTCCGAGCCGTCGGCCTCGTTGACCGTGGCCCGCGGCGCCTCGACGATCTGGAGCGAGAGTCGTTGATCCGCACCGAGTTTCGGGTGGATGTTCGTCGACGCCCAGCGCACCGCCCACCCGGTGTCGGACCGGCCCATCCGCAGGGTGGCGTCGTAGGCCCAGTCGCGACCGCGCGGCAGCGCCCAGCGGTAGTCGACGTCGACCTCGGCGGTGTCGCCGGTGACGCGGACGCGGCCGGCCTGCGACTCGAGTGCCTCGGCACCCAGACCGGACCAGGCCGCGTCCATCGCGGACTCGGCGGCGGCGGGCGCGTCGGTCAACGCGGCCGCGGATCCGATCTCACGGTCGGCGTAGGCCTGGAGGAAACGTTCCGCGGCATGGCGCGGGCCGTCGTCCTCGGAGGCCGAACAGCCGACCGTCGCCACCGTCACGGCAGCACACAGCGCGACGATCACCGCCGGGGTCCATCGAGTTCGCATGTGCCACATCGACGTCGAGTCTAGGGTGGCGCGGTCGGATTACCGGGACGCCACGCGGTGGGGCGTTCAGTCGACGAGGACGGTGGCGAAGGTGCCGACCTCGGTGAACCCGATGCGGTCGTACACCGCGCGTGCGGTGACGTTGAAGCTGTTCACGTACAGACTCGGGATGCGACCGTGCGCGGCCACCGCCTCGGCGACCGCCGCGGTACCGCCCAGCCCGAGCCCCTCACCACGCCGGTCCGGGGCGACCCAGACACCCTGGATCTGGCCGACTCGACGGGACAGTGAGCCGATCTCGGCCTTGAACACCACGTCGGGGCCGTCGAACCGCGCGAACACCCGCTGCGCGGTGATGAGCGAGGCGAGACGCCGCCGGTACGACCGGCCGCCGTCCCCGGCCGTCGGATCGACGCCGACCTCCCCGATGAACATGTCGACGGCCGCGGGCATGTACGCGTCGAGGTCGTCGAGGGTGACCAGCCGCACGAGCGGGTCGACAGGCACCGCCGAGCAGGTCGTGAGTGCGAGCAGTGGCTGCACCGGTCTGACCTCGCGCGCCGGACCCCATACCGGCTCGATCTGATCCCACATCTGGAGCACGAGTTCGGCGCGGCCGACGATCGACGAACAGGCTCGCGGTCCGGCGATGGCGCGATCGGAGAAGTAGTCGAGGTCTCCGGGCGACCCGCTGAGCGGGATCAGGTTGGCCCCGGAGAAACACAGCGACGACGCCGGGTCGTGCGCCGTCCACAGTTCACCACCGAGCAGGCGCGGATTGATCCCGTGCGTCTCGAATCGGGCCGCGACCATGCACATCGCCACCGGGTCCGAGGTGAGGACGCGCTCGACGACAGCCGCATCACGAGCACCGAGCGGCTTGTCGCCCAGAAGCTTCAGCAACGCCGCTCCTCCCTCTCGAGCCTTGCGCCCGACCTACGAGACGGTCACCACGGGTGGGCCCACTTGAGTACTGTCTCCAGTTTCTCCTGATTCCTCGGCGATCCGCAGCGCTTCTTCGATCAAGGTCTCCACGATCTGCGCCTCGGGGACGGTCTTGATGACCTCACCCTTGACGAAGATCTGTCCCTTGCCGTTGCCGGACGCGACCCCGAGGTCGGCTTCCCGGGCCTCACCGGGACCGTTGACCACGCAGCCCATCACGGCGACGCGCAGCGGGACCTCCATGCCCTCGAGTCCCGCGGTGACCTCGTCGGCGAGTTTGTAGACGTCGACCTGGGCGCGGCCGCACGACGGGCACGAGACGATCTCGAGCTTGCGCGGGCGGAGGTTCAGCGACTGCAGGATCTGGTCGCCGACCTTGATCTCCTCGGCGGGCGGCGCCGAGAGCGAGACCCGGATGGTGTCGCCGATGCCCTCGCTCAGCAGCGCGCCGAAGGCGACCGCGGACTTGATGGTGCCCTGGAATGCCGGGCCGGCCTCGGTGACGCCGAGATGCAGCGGGTAGTCGCTGGCGGCGGCGAGCTGCCGGTAGGCCTCGACCATGATCACCGGGTCGTTGTGCTTCACCGAGATCTTGATGTCGCCGAAGCCGTGTTCCTCGAACAGGCTCGCCTCCCACAGGGCCGACTCGACCAGCGCCTCGGGCGTCGCCTTGCCGTACTTCTGCAGGATGCGCTTGTCGAGGGAGCCGGCGTTCACGCCGATGCGGATCGGGATACCCGCATCACCGGCTGCCTTGGCGACCTCTTTGACGCGTCCGTCGAACTCCTTGATGTTGCCGGGGTTGACGCGCACGGCGGCGCAGCCGGCGTCGATCGCGGAGAAGATGTACTTCGGCTGGAAGTGGATGTCGGCGATCACCGGGATCTTGGACTTCTTGGCGATGATCGGCAGCGCCTCGGCGTCCTCCGGACGCGGGCACGCGACCCGCACGATGTCGCAGCCGGAGGCGGTCAACTCGGCGATCTGCTGCAGCGTCGCGTTGATGTCGTGGGTCTTGGTGGTCGTCATCGACTGCACCGAGATCGGGTGGTCGCTGCCGACCCCGACCGAGCCGACGAACAGCTGGCGGGTCTTGCGGCGCGGAGCGAGCACCGGCGGCGGTCCGGCGGGCATGCCGAGTCCGATCGGCACGGCGTTCGCGGAAGTCGGGGCGTTCATCTCGTTCACCTCTGGGGAATCGGAGTGTCGGTGTGTTCGGGCTGGGTCACAAGGTGTTCGTCATGCGGGCTCACCTCGGATGTGTTCACCACGGGTTGATCGGGTTGACGATGTCGGCGGTCAACGTGAGGACCATGAAGCCCGCCATCACCACCACCGCCGCGTAGGTGATCGGGAGCAGCTTGTAGTAGTCGACGGCTCCGCCGGGCGCGCGGCCGAACCAGCGGCGGATCGTGTCGCGGCCCTTCTCGTAGCCGACGATGGCCATGTGCCCGCCGTCGAGCGGGAGCAGCGGCACGAGGTTGAACAGGCCCAGGAAGAAGTTGATGCTGATCAGCAGCATCCAGAACATGTCCCAGAGACCGCGCTCGACGGCCTGCCCGCCGAGCACCGACGCGCCGTACACGCTGACCGGGGTGTCGAGCGCGCGCTCCCCGCCGGTGACCGCCGTCCACAGGTCACCGATCTTCGACGGCAGCGACAGCAGCGCGTTCCAGGTCTCGACGATCAGGTCGCCGGTGAAGGCGAACGCGCCGGGCACGATGTCGGTCACGCCGTACTGGATGATCCCGGGCGGGACGTCGTAGGCGATGCCGACCATGTTGTAGGTCTGGGTCTCGCTGGTGCCGTCGGCACGCGTCGCCGTGACCGTGACCGGCTCGGGGGTCATCGTCAGGTCGAGTCGCCGACCGTCGCGGTCGACGGTCAGGGCGACCGGGCCGGTGGACTCGCGGATCACCGGGGTCAGGTCCGAGGCCTGGCCGACCGGCCGGCCGTCGATCGCCACGATGTCGTCACCGGGGAGCAGTCCGGCGGCGCCCGCGGGACCGGTGCCGGTGCAGGGCGAGTCGGTCTGTTCGTTTCCGGCGATGGTGATGGTCGACGACACGCACTGTGTCTCGGCGACCCGCGCGGGCACCGGCGGCGGACTGAGGTCGGGCAGCCCGAAGCTCAATCCGACGATGATGATGAGGACGAAACCGAGGATGAAGTTCTGGGCCGGACCGGCGAACAGCACGACGAGGCGCTTCCACGCCTTCTGCTTGTACATCGCCCGGTCTTTCTCGTCCCAGGCGAGCTCCTCGTGCGGGGTCATCCCCGCGATGTCGCAGAAACCGCCCAGCGGCAGCGCCTTGATCCCGTACTCGGTCTCGCCGCGGCGGGTGGACCAGATCGTGGGACCGAAGCCGACGAAGTAGCGTCGGACCTTCATGCCCGTCGCCTGGGCGGCCCACATGTGACCACACTCATGCCAGGCGACCGACAGCAACAGCGCCACGGCGAACAGCGTGACGCCGATCGCGAAACTCACGTACCTACTCCATCCGGATCACGGGACGCACCCGCTCACGAGGGCCGCCGATCAGCGGGATGCCGCCGCGACCAGCTGCGCGGCGCGATCCCGGGCCCACCGATCGGCGGCGAAGACCTCTTCCACAGTACCTGGCGTCCGGCGCCACTGATCGGCCTCGCCGAGCACCTCCTCGATCACCTCGACGATGCGCGGGAACCGGATCGCACCTGCGAAGAACCCGGCCGCGGCGGCCTCGTTGGCCGCGTTGTAGACCGCCGTCAGGCTGCCCCCCGCACTGCCGGCGCGCCGCGCCAGATCGATCGCGGGGAACACCGCGTCGTCGACCGGCTCGAAGGTCCACGACGACGCGGTCGAGAAGTCGCACGCCGCCGACGAACCGGGCACCCGGTCCGGCCAGCCCAGCGCCAGCGCGATGGGCAGCTTCATCGACGGCGGCGAGGCCTTCGCCACCGTCGCGCCGTCGACGAAGGTCACCATCGAGTGGACGATGGACTGCGGATGGACGGTGACGTCGATGCGGTCGTAGTCGACGTCGAACAGCAGGTGCGCCTCGATGACCTCGAGAGCCTTGTTGACCAGGGTCGCCGAGTTGAGGGTGATCATCGGACCCATCGACCAGGTGGGGTGTCGGCCGGCCTGCTCGGGGGTGACGTCCTCGAGCTGTGCGCGGGACCACCCGCGGAACGGGCCGCCCGACGCGGTGAGGACCAGCCGGTCGACCTCGGCGGCCGTCCCGGCGCGCAGGCACTGGGCGATGGCGGAGTGTTCGGAATCGACCGGCACGATCTGCCCGGGCGCCGCGGCGTCGAGGACGAGGGCGCCGCCGGCGACGAGCGACTCCTTGTTCGCCAGCGCGAGCCGGGCACCCGAGCGGAGCGCGGCGAGACTGGGTGCGAGCCCGATCGAGCCGACGACCGCGTTGAGGATCACATCCACACCGGTGTCCGCGACAACCGCGTCGATGAGGTCGCACATGGCGTCGGGTCCGCCGAGGACCCGGCCGCCGAGACGGTCCGCGAGCTCCTGCGCCCGCGCGGTGTCCGCGACGGCGATCCGCGCGGCCGGAACGCCGAACGCGGCGGCCTGGTCGGCGAGGAGATCGGGGTTCGACCCGCCGGCACCGAGACCGGCGACCTCGAAGAGGTCGGGATGCTCGGCGATCACCTCGAGCGCCTGGACGCCGATGGAACCGGTGGAACCGAGGATCAGCACACGTGTGGGCACGCACCCATTCTGGACCATCGGGTCGCGCGGCCCACCGTGGCCGGCGACACCGGACCGACCCGCGGGCGGGGCGTGCCGCTATGCTGCTCGGAGAACTACTACCGATCGTCAGACATCTGACGTCCGCGCTGTGAGGAGTGGCTGTGGCAAGCACCGATGTGGAGCACACTGTGGGGCACGGCGATGGGGGGCATGGCGAAGTCGAGGTCATCGACACCGGCTGGCGCCGCGAGCCCGCCGATGCCCCGTCCGCCCGGTTCGGCTGGCACGGCGCGGCGACCAAGACCTTCTACGGTGCGGCCATCTTCTTCGCGCTGTTCCTGCTCGCGATGATCATCGGCAACCACACCGGCCACATCGAGGACCTCTACCTCATCGCCTTCGCCGTGGGCACGCTGTTCTTCGCGGTCCGCGGTTGGTGGATGAACCGCGGAAAGTGGTCCTGACCGACCACCTCGCCAGACCCAAAGAAAACGCCGAGCGGTGATCCGCTCGGCGTTTCTCGTGTCTGCCTCGTCGAGACTCAGCGCTCTTCGGCCGCGAGCTGGCCACATGCGGCGGCGATCTCCTGACCGCGCGTATCGCGGACGGTGCAGGAGACTCCCTGCTCGCGGACCCGCCGGACGAATTCGCGCTCGACCGGTTTGGGACTGGCGTCCCATTCCGAGCCCGGGGTCGGATTCAGCGGGATGAGATTCACGTGCACCAACGATCCGAGCGCGCGGTGCAGCTTCTCCCCCAGCAGATCGGCGCGCCAGGGCTGGTCGTTGACGTCCCGGATGAGGGCGTACTCGATCGAGACGCGCCGCCCGGTGGTGTCGGCGTAGTACCGCGCCGCCTCGAGCACCTCCGCGACCGACCACCGGTTGTTGACCGGGACGAGGGTGTCGCGGAGTTCGTCGTCGGGCGTGTGGAGCGACACGGCGAGCGTGACCGCGAGCCCCTCGTCGGCGAGCCGACGGATCGACGGCGCGAGACCGACGGTCGAGACGGTCACCGAGCGCGCCGAGATGCCGAGTCCGTCCGGCGCGGGCGAGGTGATCTGCCGGACCGCGCTCACGACCCGCTTGTAGTTGGCCAGCGGCTCGCCCATGCCCATGAACACGACATTCGACAAGCGCCCTGGTTCGCCGAGCTCGCCGTCCCGCAGCGCGCGCGCCGCGGCCCGGACCTGGTCGACGATCTCCGCGGTCGACAGGTTGCGGTCGAGCCCGCCCTGCCCGGTCGCGCAGAACGGGCAGGCCATGCCGCACCCGGCCTGGCTCGAGATACACAGGGTGTTGCGTTCGGTGTAGCGCATGAGGACGCTCTCCAGGAGAGTGCCGTCGTGCAGGCGCCACAGCGTCTTGCGTGTCGAGTCGTCGTCGCACGAGATGTGCCGGACCGGGGTGAGCAGTTGCGGGAAGAGCTTGTCCCGCACCGCTTCGCGAGAGGTGGCCGGCAGGTCCGTCATCTCGTCGACGTTCCCGTTGAGACGCGCGTAGTACTGCCGGGCCAACTGGTCGGCCCGGAACTTCGGCAGCCCCAGCTCGGCCAGCGCCGCGACGCGACCGGCGGCGTCGAGGTCGGCGAAGTGTGTCGGCGGACGCCCGCGTCGGGGCGCGTCGAACACAAGTGGCAATGAGGTCATTTCGCCATTGTCGCATGTCATGATGAAGCGATGACGACACCCGAGGACCGACCGCACACGGGTTCGGTACCAGCGTGGGGCGAACAACCCGCCGGGTCGCCGGTCCCGGCGGCCGGCCACCCGCACACCCCCGAGCAGCACTCCCCCGAGCCCGACCCCCGCGATCGTCTCCGTCGCACGGTCGCCGACGTGGAGCACACACGCACCAGAGCCACCTGGTTCGGAGTGGTGATCGGTGCGATCATCCTCGTCCTGCTGCTGGTCTTCATCGTCCAGAACCTCGGCTCGCAGACCATCGAGCTGCTGTTCTGGGAGGTGAATCTGCCACTCGGGGTGAGCCTGCTCATCGCGGCGATCGCCGGCGCGCTGATCGTCGCACTGGTGGGTGGCCTGCGCATGTTGCAACTGCGGCGTGCGCTGAAGAAAGCCGCGAAGTAGCGCCCGGTCAGAGCAATCCGGTCAGCACGACCCACACCACGAACGCCGACGGCAGCAGGCTGTCGAGCCGGTCCATGATCCCGCCGTGCCCGGGCAGCAGCGTGCCCATGTCCTTGATCCCGAGGTCGCGCTTCACCTGCGACTCGACCAGGTCGCCGAGGGTCGCACAGACAACCAGGACCGGTCCGAGGATGATGCCGATCCACCAGTGGCTCCCGAGCAGATACACCACGCAGCCGACGGCACCGACCGTGCCGACGACCAGCGACCCCACCATGCCTTCCCAGGACTTCTTCGGGCTGATGGCCGGTGCCATCGGGTGTTTGCCGAACAGCACGCCCGCGGCGTAACCGCCGACATCGGAGCACACCACGACCACCATCAGCGTGGCGACCCGCGCGGCTCCGTCGTCCTGCACCACCAGATGTGCGCCGAAGGAGGCGAGCAGCGGCAGCCACGCGAGCACGAAGACGGTGACCGCGAGGTCGCGCAGGTAGTTGACCGGCGCATGGTTGATGCCCTGCCCGAGGAGCTTCCACACCATGGCCACCAGGACCGTCGCGACGAACGCGACGAGCGCGCCGGTCGGACCCCAGGGCCAGCTCGCCCAGATGATGGCCTGCCCGCCGATGAGCAGCGGCCAGAGCGCAACCTCGTAACCCCCGGTGCGGAGGCGTTTGACGACCTCCCAGGTGGCGATCGCGAAGGCAACCGCCACGAGGCCGTACCAGACCTTCGGTACGAAGATCAGTATCGCGATGATGCTGATGCCGAGTGTGCCGCCGACCGCGATGGCGGCCGGCAGGTCGCGCCCCGCGCGCGACTTCTTCTCACCGCCTCGTTGCGGAACCTCGTTCACACCTCGAGCAATTCGTCTTCTTTGTGCTTGACCAACTCGTCGATCTGATGCACGTAGGTCGCCGTGGTCTTGTCCAGTTCCTTCTCGGCGCGGGTGACCTCGTCCTCGCCGGCCTCGCCGTCCTTCTGGATGCGCTTGAGCTCGTCGGCGGCCTTGCGGCGCACGTTGCGGATCGCGACCTTCGCGTCCTCACCCTTGCCCTTGGCCTGCTTGACGAGGTCGCGGCGTCGCTCCTCGGTGAGCTGCGGGACGGCCACCCGGATGATCGTGCCGTCGTTGGTCGGATTCACCCCGAGGTCGGAGTTGCGGATCGCGGTCTCGATGTCGCGCAGCGTGGACGCCTCGTACGGCTTGATCACGACGAGGCGCGGTTCGGGCGTGTTGATGCTGGCGACCTGCGTGACGGGGGTCAACGAGCCGTAGTACTCGATGTTGACCTTGTTGAACATGGCCGGGTTGGCGCGCCCGGTCCGGATCGAACCCATGTCCTCCTTGGCGACGTTGACCGCCTTCTCCATCTTCTCCTCGGCGTCGAGCAACGCGTCGTCGATCATGTTCGTCCTTGTTCCGTTCGGTCGGGGTTCTCGTCGATCTCGGGGTGGGGCGCCGGGTCAGGTGCTGACCAGGGTGCCGATGCGATCGCCTGCGACCGCACGGGCGATATTGCCCTGTTGGAGCAAATTGAACACCAAGATCGGCATCTTGTTGTCCATACACAGGCTGAAGGCCGTCGCGTCGGCGACCTTGAGTTCCTTGTCGAGCACCTCGCGATGGGTGATCTCGGTGAAGAGGGTGGCATCGGGGTTGGTGCGCGGGTCGGCGTCGTACACACCGTCGACCGCCTTGGCCATCAGGACCACCTCGGCCTTGATCTCCAGCGCACGCTGGGCGGCGGTGGTGTCGGTGGAGAAGTACGGCATGCCCATGCCGGCGCCGAAGATGACCACGCGCCCCTTCTCCAGATGCCGCTGCGCGCGCAGCGGCAGATACGGCTCGGCGACCTGTCCCATCGTGATGGCTGTCTGCACGCGGGTCGAGACTCCCCGCTTCTCCAGGAAGTCCTGCAGTGCAAGGCAATTCATGACCGTGCCGAGCATGCCCATGTAGTCCGAGCGGCTCCGGTCGAGGCCTCGTTGCTGCAGCTCGGCGCCGCGGAAGAAGTTTCCGCCGCCGATCACGACAGCGACCTGGACACCGGAATTGACGACGTCGGCGATCTGGTCGGCGACGGTGCCCACGACGTCGGGATCGAGCCCGACCTCGCCGCCACCGAACATCTCGCCGCCCAACTTCAGCAAGACCCTACGGAATCCATCCCGCCGGATGGGGTCGGACGCTTCACTCATCGGCTTCCTCACTCGTCGGTTCGGTGAACTATCGTACGTCGTCACCGGAACCGACCCGCGACACGCGTCGTGCGCGCCTCGGGAAACCGCCTCGCGCGAGGTCAGCCGCGCAGCGCCGCCTCGAACTGCGGCCAGGCGCGATGCAGTTCGTCCTGCCAGTACGGCCACGCATGCGTGCCGCCCTCGTAGAGGTGGAACGTCGCAGGCACCCCGATGTCGCGCATCCGGCGCTGGAGATTCCGCGTGCACTGAGCCGTGGCGGTCTCGATCACCGCCCCGACCGCGATCTGGTCGAACAGCTTGGAGCCGTTGCCGTCGATGCCGGGGCCGTCGAGGGTGTCGTACCGTCCCGGCATCCCGGACCCGTTCGAGACATAGATCGACATCCCCCGGAACGCCTCGGCATGCAGATAGGGGTCGTTGGCACGCCAGGCGGGATCGTCGGGGGGTCCCCACATGTTCAGGGTGTTGGCGCCGCCACGCCCCTCGACGACCATCCGGACGACAGCCTGGCCGAGCGGATCGCTGGTCTGGGCGCAGCCGCTGAACGAGCCGATCGCCCGGTACACCGACGGCGCGTGCAAGGCCAACTGAAACACCGACGTGCCCGCCATCGAGATCCCGGCGATCGCGTTGCGCCCGGTGCCGCCGAATCGGTCGTCGATCGTCCCGGGCAGTTCCTCGGTGAGGAAGGTCGCCCATTTCTGCCTCCCCAACACGGGATCGGGGCGGTGCCAGTCGGTGAAGTAGCTCGCCGCACCGCCCATCGGGACGACGACGTTGACGTTCTCGTCGGCGAAGAAGGTCCGGATGTCGGTCCGGTCGAACCAACTGCTCCCACCTTCGCCGCCGGCCGCGCCGTTGAGGAGATAGAGCGTCGGCGCGGGCCGGTTCCCGCGGGCGGGCCACACCTTGACCGGGACCACCCGGCGCATCGCCGCCGACCGGACGGCGACGTCGATCTCACCACCGCGCTGAACCGTCTCGCCGACGATGCGAGCGGGCGCGGGTGTCGCGGCGGCGGGCACCGCCAGCCCGAGAGTCGCAGCGACCAGCGCGATCACGAGCACGGCCGGTCGCACCGGCGTGTGCCGGTGCCGTGGTCGGTCCTCGTTGACAGACCCGTCGTCCATACCCCTCGCCTTCATTCGGGTGCGACCGGCGTCACACGCGCAACCCCGGCAGTGTGCCCGACGCACCGCCCGATGTCCACATGGGTCAATCGTCCAGCACCGCAACGGCATTCGATGACACAGAGATACACGAACCGATACACCGTCTCATCGCATCGAGGTTGTCCCGTTTCCCCGACCGTCGAGGTTACCGTGCGGTAGGGTGCGTCCCGGTCGGCCGCTCCGTCCGGGAGACCTCGGACGCCTCTCGAGCGAGCGGTCGCCGGATCCACTTTCCCACAGGCGAATCGAGGAACACACATGATGAAGTTCGGCCTCATCGAGCAATGGGAGCCCCGTCCCGGTCACCTGACCAGCTGGGTCGCCTCCCTCGCTTCGGTGACGAATGCCGATCGGGCTCCTGTGCATCCCTCCCCGCCGTCCCACCAGCAGGAGGAGTACCTGCGGGTGGCGTGGCGCAACGAGTCCGCGGGGTTCCGCTTCGCGCGGCTCTGCCTGATGGCCTTCGACGTCTCGGCACCGCTCGACGTGTCCGCGATGACGAAGGCGGTCAACGAGTTCGTGAAGCGCCACGACAGTTTTCGGTCGTGGTTCTCGATGGAGGACGACGGTTCGGTCCTCCGCCATCTCGTGCCCCCGGAGGTCGTCGAACTGGTTCCGGTCGCACACGGCGACCGCGACGCGTCGCAACTGCGGACGCACGTGCAGGACGAGACCTCCGGGCCGTTCAACTGGGACTGTTTCACCTTCGGGGCCATCGAGTGGGAGGGCGGGTTCACCCTCTACGCCGCGGCCGACCATCTCAACACCGACGGGATCTCCCAGGCCATCACCTGCGTGGACCTGTTGACGCTCTATATGAACGAGGCCTTCGGCGGCGACGCCGAGCTACCCCCGGTCGGCAGCTACCTCGACTACTGCGTGCGCGAGCGCGCCGTGTCGCGCCGGCTGACCCGTCGATCACCGCACGTCCAACGCTGGATCGACCTGGTGCAGGCCAACGGTGGGCACCTGCCCGGCTTTCCGCTGCCGCTCGGCACCGGCGCGCAGACCTACACCCGCAGCGCAATCGTGAACTCGACCCTGTTCGACGAGCCCACGGCCGCGCGCTTCGAGCAGAACTGTCGCGATCTGGGCGCCAACATGATCGCCGGGATCATGACGGCGGCCGCCCTCGTGTATGCCGAGTTCACCGGTCGGACCGAGTATTTCGGGATGACCCCGAAGAGCACGAGATCGGGTGCCGCGGAACTGAAGTCGGTCGGCTGGTTCACGAGCCTGATCCCCGTTCCGCTCACCGTCGGCGACGACACCACGTTCCGCTCCCTCGCGCCGGCGGCCGCGCGCAGCTACGAATCCGGAAAAGAGCTGACCGACATCTCGTTTCACCGGGTGCTCGAACTCGTGGAACCCGGTGACGAGATCGCGGTCCGGTCCGGCTGGGCGGTACCGATGGTGTCCTACATCGACGTCCGCAAACTGCCCGGCGTCGAGATCTTCGAGGCCGGGAACGGGTGCCTCTTCGGCAATCGCGGGAGCAGCGAAGAGGTGTACATGTGGGTCAACCGGTTCTCCGGCCAGACCTCGATCACGTTGCTGTACCCCGACACCGAGATCGCGCACGACTCCGTGGCGCAGTACGTCGACCGATTCGTCGCGGTGATGTCGGCGGTCGCCGACCTCGGCGATTACCGACCATCGCTGCCGGCTCTCGCTCCGTGACCGCCGGTCCCGCGGCGGGCCGGGAGACCGCCGGCGCTCTGCGCGATCGTCCGGGCGCATGGGCGGCCCTCGCGGGATGCCTGCTCGGTGTGTTCATGCAGATGCTGGACACCACCATCGTCAACATCGCTCTGCCCGATCTCGCCCGGGATCTCGGCGCGTCGACCTCGCAGCAACTCCTGGTGCTGACCGTGTACACACTGTCGTTCGCCTGCACCCTGCTGACCGCGGCAACGCTCGGGGCGCGAGTCGGACGCCGCCGGATGTTCGTCGCCGGGATGGTGGCCTTCACGCTGACGTCGGTCCTGTGCGGGGCGGCGACCGGCCCTGGTGAGCTCATCGCCCTCCGCGGGATACAGGGCGTCAGTGCGGCACTCATGTCCGCACAGACCCTGGCGCTCATCGCGGCCCTGTTCGACAAGAGGCGTCACGGACTCGTCTTCGGCGTCTACGGGGCCGTCGCCGGTCTCGCCGCCATCCTCGGACCGGTGATCGGCGGCGTGCTCGTCGACGCCGACGTCCTCGGATGGGGCTGGCGCGCGATCTTTTTCGTCAACGTCCCGCTCGGCCTGCTCTCCTGTCTGCTCGCCCACCGCCGCCTACCCGACGCGCGCGAGCCGGCGCCGGGACGCGTGGACGTCCCGGGCGTGGTTCTGTCGGCGACGGCGCTGTTCCTGCTGCTGTACCCACTGGCCCTCGGACGCGAGATGGGGTGGCCCCCGATCCTGTGGATGATGATCGGGGCAGCCGGAGTCCTGTTGGCGCTGTTCGCCCTTCACGAGGTGCGCGTCGACGCCCGCGGTGGCACTCCCCTGTTGCGACCACAGCTGTTCGCCTCGCGCCGGTTCGCGGTCGGACTTCTCCTGTCCCTCGTGTTCTTCAGCGTGTTCGCGGGATTTTTCTTCACCGTGTCGATCTCGGCCCAGTTCGGACTCGGCTACTCGGCGTTCCGAACCGGGATGCTGGCCCTGCCCTTCGCGATCGGCGCCGCCGTCGGCTCGCTCTGCTCGCCCCGGGTGGTTGCCCGGTTCACGGCTCCGTTCACTCTGACGACCGGATCCGTCGCCGTCGGAGCCGGATTCGTCTGGCTCGCGATGATCATCGAACCGGCAGCGGAGAGCTTGCCGATGCCCGGGATTCTCGGTCCCCTCGTACTCGGCGGCGTGGGCACGGGTTTGTTCATCGCACCACTGCAGGCGGTGATCCTCTCCGACACGACCGAGGCCACGGTGGGCACGGCAACCGGGACGATCCCCACGGTCCAGCAGATCGGCGCCTCGCTCGGCCTGGCGGTCGTCACCCTCTTCTTCTTCGGTCAGGTGGCCGGCCAGACAACCGAGACGGTTCCGGCGGTTCGAGCCGAACTCGTTGCCTCGCTGTCGGAGTCACCCGTTCAGCCGATGTTCCATGAGGCGGTCGCCGACCGTTTCGCCTCCTGCGCGAGCGATCAGCTGCGGTCCGCTCATCCGGAGCGACCGGTGCCCGCCTGCGCGGGCGGACCGACGTCGCCGGCGGTCGCCGCGGTCGCCGCGCAGGCCCGACCCTGGACCCAGGATGCGGCGCGGTCGGTGACCGCCCGGACGTTCCTGGCCGCGCTGCAGACGACCCTGGTGACACTGGGCCTCGTCGCCATGGCGATCGCGGCACTCACGACTGCTCTGCGGGCACGACAGACCCCGTGAACGCACATCGCCCCGTCTCCTCGACGGAGACGGGGCGATGCGGAGCGAGTTCGATCAGGCCTGGCCGACCTCGAACCGCGTGAAGCCCTTGATGGTCACGCCGGCCTCGTCGAGCAGTGCCTTCACGGTCTTCTTGGAGTCCTGCACCGACGACTGGTCGAGCAGCACGACATCCTTGTAGAAGCCGTTGACGCGACCCTCCACGATCTTGGGCAGAGCCTGCTCCGGCTTGCCCTCTTCCTTGGCGGTCTGCTCGGCGATACGACGCTCGTTCTCGACGACGTCCGCGGGGACCTCGTCACGAGTGGCGTAGCGCGCCTTCAGAGCAGCGACCTGCATCGCGGCGCCGCGAGCGGCCTCTTCGGCACCTTCGCCCTCACCGGTGTAGGACACGAGCACACCGACGGCCGGGGGCAGATCGGAGGCACGCTTGTGCAGGTACACGGCCACCGGGCCGTCGTAGTACGCCACGCGACGGAGCTCGAGCTTCTCGCCGATCTTGGCCGAGAGGGCGGCGACCGCTTCGTCGACGGTGCCGTCGCCGAGCGGAGCCTTCTTCAGTTCGTCGAGATCGTTCGTCTTGGCCGCGGCCGCCGCGTTCACGATGTCGTCGGCGAGCTGCTGGAACTCACCGTTCTTCGCGACGAAGTCGGTCTCGGAGTTGATCTCGATGAGCGCGCCGTCCTTGGCCGCGACCAAGCCCTCGGCGGTGGAACGCTCAGCGCGCTTGCCCACGTCCTTGGCACCCTTGATGCGCAGCTCTTCGACGGCCTTGTCGAAATCGCCGTCGTTGTTGGCCAGCGCGTTCTTGCAGTCGAGCATTCCAGAGCCGGTGAGCTCACGGAGACGCTTCACATCAGCTGCGGTGTAGTTCGCCATCGTCGGCGAGCCTCCTTCGGGAAGTGTGTTGGGACCGGACTGCAGAGCAGTCGGGACTACTGAGCGGCCGGTGCGTCGGTCGCGGCGTCGCCGCCTGCCGGCGCGGCAGCCTGGGTCAGCAGTTCCTGCTCCCACTCTGCCAGGGGCTCGCCGCCGCCGGCCTCGGGCTTGGCGTCGCCACTGGCGGCACCGGCACGGGCCTGGACACCCTCGGCCACGGCCGAGGCCACGACACGGGTGAGCAGCGCGGCGCTGCGGATGGCGTCGTCGTTGCCCGGGATCGGGTAGTCGACGAGATCGGGATCGCAGTTGGTGTCGAGGATCGCGATGACCGGGATGTTCAGCTTCCGCGCCTCACCGACGGCGATGTGCTCTTTGTTGGTGTCGACGACCCACACGGCCGAGGGGACCTTGGCCATGTCACGGATGCCGCCGAGCGTGCGCTCGAGCTTGTTCTTCTCACGCGTGAGCATGAGGATTTCCTTCTTGGTGCGACCCTCGAAGCCACCGGTCTGCTCCATGGTCTCGAGTTCCTTCAGGCGCTGCAAGCGCTTGTGGACGGTCGAGAAGTTGGTGAGCATGCCACCGAGCCAGCGCTGGTTGACGTACGGCATGCCGACACGGGTCGCCTCCGCGGCGATCGACTCCTGCGCCTGCTTCTTGGTGCCGACGAAGAGAATGGTGCCACCGTGGGCGACCGTCTCCTTGACGAACTCGTACGCCTTGTCGATGTAGGTCAGCGTCTGCTGCAAATCGATGATGTAGATGCCGTTGCGGTCGGTGAAGATGAATCGCTTCATCTTCGGGTTCCAACGGCGGGTCTGGTGCCCGAAGTGTGCGCCGCTGTCAAGCAGCTGCTTCATGGTCACGACAGCCATGATCGTCCTTTTCTCGCAGTTGTCGTCGGCACCGTCGGTACCGACCCTGGCGCCTGCGGCCGAGTGCCACCCAGGACGGCATGGACCGTTCCGGGACTGCTCACTTGGCGTGTGTTTTCTCGACTGTGCTGGTCAGGGCGTCGAAGCCGCTGAGCAACACGGAACCGAATGCAGGCGCGCGAAGTCACCTCATCAACGATCGATGAGGTGCGGTGAGGAGTTTACGCCGCCGCAGAAGGAACACCAAAACGCCTTCGCCCACGTCGGAGTGCGAATCCGGCAGCGGTGCACCAACCGGCGGATCCCGCACGGCCTCTGCTGCGTCCAATCCAGGTGCCATTTCCTTCACCGCGTGTCGTGGCCACGCTCGTGCTCGCCGCCCTCTGGTGTGCCGGTCCGATCGCCACTGCCTCCACCGACGGGGTGTACTCGGCCCCGCTGACACCTCGGCCGACCGTGGTGACGGCCTTCGACGAACCGGAGAAACGCTGGCAGCGGGGGCACCGGGGCGTCGACCTCGCCGCCGGGCCCGGACAGGCCGTCCGCGCGGCCGGTGCCGGGCGGGTGCGGTTCGCGGGAACGGTCGTGGGACGGCCGGTCGTCTCGGTGGCGCATCCCGACGGTGTGATCACGACGTACGAGCCGGTGGAGGCCCGCGTCGCGGCGGGTGACCACGTCTCTCGTGGCGAGATCATCGGGACGGTGATCGGCGGGCATCCGGGCTGCCCGGTGGTCGTCTGCCTGCACTGGGGAGCTCGGCGCGGCAGCGGCCGCGGGTCGGACTACATGGACCCGCTGGGACTGCTCGGCGCGGTCCGAGTCCGACTCAAACCGGTTGGATGACCCACGGGCGCGCCGCCCGGAGTCCTCAGGCCCGCGGGTGCGCCTGACGATGGACGGCGCGCAGGCGCTCGACGCTCACATGGGTGTAGATCTGTGTCGTCGCGAGCGACGAGTGCCCGAGCAGTTCCTGGACGACGCGCAGGTCGGCACCGCCCTCGAGCAGGTGTGTGGCGGCGCTGTGGCGGAGCCCGTGCGGTCCGGTCGCCGGCCCGCCGCTCGCGTCGACCGCCCGTGCCACGACCGAGCGCGCCATCCGCTGGTCCAACCGGCCCCCGCGGGCACCGAGGAGCAGCGCCGCCCCCGAGGCGTCGGTCACCAGGGCCGGGCGTCCGGTCCGGAGCCAGTCGTCGATCGCGCGCGCGGCCGGCTCACCGTAGGGCACCGACCGTTCCTTGTCGCCCTTGCCGATCACGCGCACCACCCGCCGGTCGGCATCGACGTCACCGACGTCGAGCCCGCACAGCTCCCCCACGCGAACCCCGCTCGCGTACAACAGCTCCAGGATCACCCGGTCGCGTAATGCGATCGGGTCGTCGGCCGCTCGGTCCACGCCGGTGGCCGCGATCGCGGCTTCGGCCTGGGCCGGGGCCAGGACCGCGGGCAGGGTCCGGTGCGCCTTGGGCGCCTTCAGCCGCTGCGACGGGTCGGTGGCCAGGTAGCCCTCGCGGACCGCCCACGCGCAGAAGGTCTTCGCCGCCGAGACCTGTCGGGCGACGGTTGTCCGCGCAGCGCCACGGCGGGTCAGTTCGGCGAGCCAGGCCCGCAGCAATGCGAGGTCGATGGCGCCGACCTCGATCCCCCGGGCACCGGCGAACGAGACCAGCGCACGAGCACCACCGACGTAGGCACGGATCGTGTGCTCACTGCGCCCTTTCTCGAGGCGCAGGTGGTCGGCGAAGTCGTCGAGCATGGTCACGACCTCACCGTGTCGGACAGCCGGGCGCAACAGCACACGCGGCGTCGTGGCCGAATCGGTGCCACGATGGTCGGTCCGCGTCAGCCCTGGGCGCCGACACCCTCTTCCTCGGCACGCAGGTCGGCCTTCCACTGCCGGAAGCCCTCCTCGGTCCGTCCGCGCCGCCAGTAGCCGGAGATCGACGCGTTCGCCGCCCCCACACCGCGCTCCTTGCGGACATAGGCCCGCAGGTTGTGCATGACCGCCTGCGCCTCACCGTGGATGAACACGTGCGGCTCGCCGTCGAGCCATTCCGCCGCGCGGACCGCCTCGATCAGCGGGGCGTTGTCGCCGGCGAGTGAGTCGTCCACCTCGCCCGCGGGCCCGCCGCGATGCACCCAGGAGATCTCCGCCCCGACCGGCGCCCGGAGTTCGAGCTCGTCTTCGGGACCGGCCACCTCGATGAAGACCTTGGCGACGGCGTCGGCGGGCAACGCCTCCAGTGCGGCCGCCACCGCAGGGAGTCCGGCCTCATCACAGGCCAGCAGGTGCCAGGGAGCGTCTGTCCGCGGGCGGTAACCGCTGCCCGGGCCGATGAAGCGGATCGTCTCCCCCGGCTGGACCGACGCCGCCCAGGGGCCGGCGATGCCCTCGCTGCCGTGGACGACGAAGTCGACGACGAGCTCGCGGGCCGCCGCATCCACGCGGCGGACGGTGTAGGTGCGCAGCACCGGTTGACGTTCCGCCGGCTCGGCGGAACGGATCTCCTGGAGATCGAACGGCTCCGGGTAGGTGACACCCGGCGGCGCGAAGACGAACTTCACGTACATGTCGGTGTCGGGCTCCCCGGACTTCCCCAGCGCCGGCTGGAAGTCGTCGAATCCTTCTCCACCCAGGAACAGGCGCACGAAGTGCGGACTGATCCGCTCGCTCCGCAGCACCGTCATCGTGTTCACGCGTTTCGCCATCGAACCTCCCTTTCAGGCGTCAACCCTACGCCTTCCAGATTAGGTGACCCTTAGCTTTAGTCGAGCGAACCACCCATCCGCGGTTGTAAGGTTTCTCTTCGATCGAGCGATGTGCATCTGAGACTTTGCCATTACTAAAATCAGACGTCGTGAGACCCGACCAGAGGTGACTCCATGCCGGATCAGCCCGTGGATCATTCCACCCCGCGCCGCGGTTCGCGGTTGAGCGTGGACGACTGGCTGGAGGCCGCGACCCAGATCCTGGTCGACGACGGCATCGACGCACTGAAGATCTCGCGTCTGAGCGCGCGTCTCGGTGTGACCAAGGGCAGCTTCTACTGGCATTTCACCGACATCGGCGCATTGAAGGCCGCGCTCGCGGAACACTGTCGGCGGGCTCAGTCGGCGGCAGCCGATCGGATCGAGGCGCTCGAGGCCCTACCACCGGTCGAACGGGTGGAAGGGATGGCACGCCTCCTGTCCGACCCGCGCCGCTGGGCGATGGAGTCGGCTCTGCGCCGGTGGGCCGACACCGACGCATCGATCGCCGACTCGGTCGACCAGCTCGACTGCCGGATCTTCTCGATCGCGATCTCGGCGATGCGCGAGCTCGGCTTCTCGGAGGCCGAGACACACGCTCGCGCCACGACATTGCTGTACGCGGGCATCGGCTATGTCCACGCGCACGGCCGGCTGAACGAGGCGACCCCCGACGATCTGCGCGTCATCATCGACGTCCTCACCCGCCGCTGAGCTCACGCCAGCCGCCATCGTCCATCGACGTTCTGCACATACCCCCTGATGTCGAGGTGCGCCAACGCCGACCGGACCGCCCCGATGTCGAGACCCGCGGCGAAGGCGATCTCGTCGATCCCCACGGCGCCGCGGCCGGGAATGGCGTCGTGGACACGCAGTTGCTCGGCGTCGAGTCCGTCCGTCGGCTTCGTGCGACCCCGGCCGACGTCGCCCCCTCCGTCGGGGCGCACCAGGTTGACGATCGAGGCGACGTCGGAGACCAGCACCGCGAGGTCGTCGGCGATCATGCGGTGGCAGCCGACCGAGGTCGCCGAGGTGACCGGGCCGGGCACCGCGCCCAGCGGCCGGCCGAGCTTGCGCGCCCACGCGGCGGTGTTCGCCGCGCCGGACCGTCGTCCGGCCTCGACCACCACGGTCGCACCGCTCATCGCCGCCACGAGACGGTTCCGGGTGAGGAACCGGTGTTTGGCGGCCGTCGTCCCCGGCGGGTACTCGCTGATCACCGCACCCGTGCGCGCGATCGCGGTCAGCAGAGCCGCGTGCGACGCCGGATAGTCCCGGTCGATGCCGCACGCCATCACCGCCGCGGTCACTCCACCCGCCGCGACCACCGCACGGTGGGCGGCGCCATCGATGCCGAACGCACCCCCGGACAGCACCGCGAAACCTTCGCCCGACAGTCCCGACGCGAGTGTCTGCGTGACGTGTTCGCCATAGGCCGACGCGGCGCGGGACCCGATCACCGCCACCGACGCGGCGGCGAGATCGTCGAGGCGGGCGGGACCGCGCACCCACAGGGCGAGCGGTTCGCCCCCACGCGCCGCGGTGTCGGCCTGTCCCAGTGCCAGCATCGACCAGGCAGGCCATTCCGGGTCGGCGCGGGTCACCAACCGTGCGCCGATCCGGTCAGCGGTGTCGAGGTCGTCTGTCGCACAGTCGGAATCACACCGGGCCGCGGTCGCGCCGAGCACCGCGTCGTGACCCCCGGGCACGGTGCGTCGACGAATCGCCGATGCGGCCTCGACCGGACCGATGTCGTCGACGAGCGCGATGATCGCGGCACACGGCGGTTCGGCCACCCGAGCCAGATAAGCCCACGCGATCGATTCGGGAGAACGGGACTCCGACGGATGGGCGGCGGTCACCAGGTCGCTCCTCGGTCTCGGTACAGAAGCGCCTGCGCGACATCGTCTTCCACGGGACGACCCGTACCGCGCAGATCACAGAGGGTCCACGCCAGGCGCAGCGCGCGATCGGCGCCGCGAGCCGTCACGCGGCCGTCGCGCAGGAACAATTCGATGGGCCGCAACACGTCCGGCGGCAGTCGGAACCGCTGTCGCAGCGCGGACCCGGGGACCTCGGCATTGGTGCGCCACCCGAACTGCGCCCACCGGTCGATCGCGGTGGCGCGCGCAGTGGTCACGCGGGCCCGGACATCGGCGCTGGACTCCCCCGCACCGCTCATCAGGGCCGTGTTTCCCGGCGGATCCATGCGTACGCGGATGTCCACGCGGTCCAGCAGTGGCCCCGACAACTTGCCCAGATAGCGTCGTCGAACGACGGCCGAGCACACACAATCCACGTCGTGGGCGGGCGCACACGGACACGGGTTCGCCGCCAGGATCAGCTGGAACCTGGAGGGGTAGACCGCCACGCCGTCTCGTCGCGGCACCCGGACCTCACCGTCCTCGAGGGGTTCTCGAAGCGACTCCAGGGATTTGACACTCATCTCGGCGCACTCGTCGAGGAACAACACCCCTCGGTGTGCCTTGGACACCGCACCCGGACGCGCGAAACCCGTACCCCCTCCGAGCAGGGCTGTGGTCGTCGAACTGTGATGCGGGGCGATGAACGGTGGCTCGGTGATCAGCGGACGCCCCGGCGACAACTCCCCCACCAGCGAATGGATCGCCGTCACCTCCAGGGAATCCTCGAGGCCCAGCGGCGGCAGAATACCCGGCAACCGCCGCGCCAACATCGTCTTGCCGATCCCCGGCGACCCCGTCATCAACACGTGATGCGCTCCGGCCGCGGCGATCTCGAGCGCATGCCGGGCCTCCTGTTGCCCCACGACGTCGGCCATGTCCGGGATCGGCGGCGGCTTCGTCGTCGTCGCCTCGTGCACGGTGTCGAGCACGTGGTCACCGGCCAGCCACTGCGTCACCTCCTTGAGACTCGTCGCACCACCGACGTCCATCCCCACGACCAGCGCCGCCTCGGCGACCGTCTCGATCGGCACGACCGCCCGGCAGTAGCCCGCCTGCCGCGCCGCGATCACCGCCGGCAGGACTCCGCGGATCGGCCGCACGTTGCCGTCCAGACCGAGTTCGCCCAAGAAGATCGTCGATGACAGCCTCTCCGCCGACACCTGTTGAGTGGCAGCCAGGATCGCGACGGCCATCGACAGATCGAACCCCGAACCGATCTTCGGTATGTCGGCCGGCGACAGAGCCACCGTCACCTTCAACTCGGGAAAACTGAACCCGGAGTTCTTGATCGCGGCCCGCACCCGGTCCCGTGCCTCTCGCACCGACGGATCCGGGTTGCCGGTCACCGCGAATCCCGGCAACCCCGAACTGACACTCGCCTGCACGTCGACGACGCTTGCGGCAAAGGCATTGAGCCCCACCGCCTGTGTTTGCCCCAGCATGAGCACAGTCTCGGCGGTGACGCGCGTGGCGGGCGGCGCCGAACCGCTCCGACAGCCGATCTGTGGATGACCCCGTGGTTGTCCACCATCGACGCGCATCGAGGCTCGCCTCGCGTGAACTCGACGGCGGGACATACACCAGGGACCCGCTCCGTCGGTCGACACGCATGACTAGGCTCGACAACCGATGAGCGACGGAACTTTCGACGATGAGTTCGTCGGCGATCTCGACCGACTACTTCGATGGCGGCGCGACGTCCGTCGCTTCCGCCGCGAACCACTCGAACCCCACGTGCTTCCCGAAATCCTCGAGGCGGCCGAACTGGCACCGTCCGTGGGCAACAGTCAACCGTGGCGCTGGGTCGAGGTGCGGTCCGCCGAAGCCCGACAATCGGTGCGCGAGAGCTTCACTCGCTGCAATGCCGATGCGCTCGGCGGCTACACGGGCGAACGCGCACAGCTCTATTCGTCACTCAAGCTCGCCGGTCTCGACGACGCTCCCGTCCACCTCGCCGTGTTCTGCGAACCCGCTGTCGAGCAGGGCCGGGGACTCGGCCGACAAACAGTGCCCGAGACGCTGGAGTATTCGGTCGTCAGCGCGATCTCCACACTCTGGCTCGCGGCGCGGGCGCGGGGCGTCGGGGTCGGGTGGGTGTCGATCATCGAACCCGACCGGGTGACCACGGCACTCGACGTACCGTCTTCATGGAAGTTGGTCGCCTATCTGTGCATCGGCCACCCCGCCCACGACTCGGAGACGCCGGAACTCGAGCGTGTCGGTTGGCAGTCACGGACGGGTTCGCAGGAGCGGTTCTTCGTGCGCTGACACCAGATCGTGACCCCTCGAATTGCGCGATCCGACGGTAACTCCAGTAACAATAGTCACGTCAATCACTTCTGCCACAAGAGTAACTGGAGGACGCGCGTGTCGAGCCGTCTCACCACGAGTGTCCGGCTGGCGCTCGCCGGGGTCATCGCGTTCAGCGGTACCGCAATCGCCCTGACGACCGGCGCCGGCGTCGCGCACGCTGCACCCTGTGGCAACGCGAGCACCGGATCGAGCTTTCTCGGCTTCGGATCCAGCGGTTCGAGCGGATCGAGCGGTTCCGCAGGCTCCTCCGGCAGCTCGAACATCCCGAATCCGGGTCCGCAGGCCCCGCTCGTGCCCTACGTCGGCGCCAAGTCCCGCACCGTCGGCTGGGTGACGGGCCCGCTCAGCACCAACCGGACGTTCAGCCGGTTCGGCATCGGCGGCACCGACCTCGGCGTCGCCTGGGACAACGGGCGCGGCCAGACCCTGATGGCGTTCGGCGACACGTTCGGCAACTGCAATGCCCCGAGACAGCAGTGGCGTCACAACGTGCTGCTGCGCACCGACGACGACAACCTCGCCAACGGACTGTCGGTGCCCGACGGCCGGGCCGGCGACGTGACGTCCGGTTCGGTCATCGCGCCCGGACAACCGAACTACGCGCAGGAACTCATCCCGTCGGTCGGCATCTCCAACGTCGAGGTCACGACCATCCCGACCGCGGCCATCTCCCTCCCACACGGCGACGGCTTCCGCCAGTACATCAACTACATGTCGGTGCGATCGTGGGGATCGCCGGGCAACTGGGTCACCAACTTCTCGGCGATCGCCCATTCCGACGACAACGGCCAGACCTGGGTCACCGACCAGGACACGATCCTAGTCAACGCGCCGGTCTCGCTCAGACTCCCCGGCGAGTTCCGTCCGGTGGAGTTCAACAACGGCAAGTTCCAGCAGAACGCCTACGTCCGCGGTCGGCCCGGGACGCCCGAAGCGGACTACGTCTACCAGTACGGCACGCCGAACGGCCGCTTCGGCGCCGCGTTCCTCGCGCGGTTCAAGCCGGCCGACATCCTGAAACTCGACGCCTACGAGTACTGGGCGGGGAAGAGCCGGGGCTGGGTCGACGACATCGCCGCCATCCCCGACGACGGCTCCGCGGTGGTCGTCCGGCAGCCGGTCACCGAACTCTCGGTCGCCTGGAGCCCATACCTCGAGAAATACATCATGCTCGACGGCGACAACGACATCACGCTGCGCACCTCCGACCATCCCGAAGGACCGTGGAGCGCTCCGAAAACCATCGTGCCCCGCGGCGCACTGGTGCTGTACGGGCCGATGATGCTGCCGAACTCCCCTGCCTTGCAGAGTGACTCGAAGGACCTGTACTTCAATGCGTCGCGGTGGAGCGACTACAACGTGATGCTGATCCGCACGGACCTGAGCAAACTCTGACGCACCTCACACGTACACGCCTCGGTGATGCCGCACCCGCGCACGAGCGAGATCGTCAGGAGCGGCTTGATCGAGCCGCACACTGACCACGTCGAACCGGATCTGCGACCACCTACGGTCCTGCGCGGCCAGCCACAACCGGGCGAGTCGACGCATCCGGGTGAGCTTGGTCGGCGTCACCGCCATGACCGGATCATCGTAGGTGCGGCTCGCTCGCGTCTTGACCTCGACGATCACCAGGATCGACCCTTCGCACGCAACGAGATCGAGCTCGCCATATCTGGTACGCCAATTGCGATCCAGGACAACCCAACCCAGCGACGTCGCGTAGTCCGCGGCCACGTCCTCGCCGAGTCGGCCGATGTGGCCACGTCGATCGGGGCGGGGATGTCCGCGCGGTTCAGAACTCATGCCGATCAGCTTCGCGCAGAACCGCTTTCGCCGACCCCTCGAGAGCGAGCAACGCCCTGATCTGTGGAGGATCAGGGCGTTGTCAACAGGTTTCGATCTCGATCAGGGCTCGTCGGGCAGGCGGAGTTCCGACTTCTCCAGCTCTTCGATGTTGACGTCCTTGAACGTGATCACGCGAACCTGTTTGACGAAACGCGCGGGCCGGTACATGTCCCACACCCACGCATCGCTCATGCGGAGTTCGAAGTAGACCTCGCCGTCGGTGTTGCGCGGGATCATCTCGACCGCGTTGGCGAGGTAGAAGCGCCGCTCTGTCTCCACCACATACGTGAACTGCCCGACGATGTCCTTGTACTCGCGGTACAGAGAGAGTTCCATCTCGGTTTCGTACTTCTCGAGATCCTCAGCACTCATCCTGTCAGCCTATCCCTGTTGTCGTTTGCGCTGGTGACCACACGTGCCGCGACATTACGGTACGACATGCGGTGTTGGGGTGAGGGGCCTGCCGCGTCGATGCGCGACATGTGCAGCGCCGTGCTGTAGCCCTTGTGGATGGCGAAGTCGTAGCCGGGCAGGTCGTCGTCCATCGCGACCATGATGCGGTCTCGGGTGACCTTGGCGATGATGCTGGCGGCGGCGATGCACGCGGCCGCCCCGTCTCCCCCGATCACCGGCAGTGACGGCGCGGTCAGTCCCGGCACCGCGAAGCCGTCGGACAATACGTATCCGGGTTTCACGTCGAGCGCCGCCACCGCACGTCGCATGCCCTCGATGTTGGCGACGTGGATCCCGATGCGATCGATCTCCGCGGCCTCGATGACCACCGCGCTCCAGCTCTGGGCGTAGCGCGTCACCGAGCGGTACAAACCCTCGCGCGTGCGCTCGGAGAGACGCTTGGAATCGTCGAGTTCCGCCAGCGAGACGAGCTGCGTGGGTTTGAGCACACACGCCGCGACCACGAGCGGCCCGGCGCAGGCACCGCGACCGGCCTCGTCGACGCCGGCAACAGGTCCGAGGCCCTGGCGATGCAGCGCGAATTCGAACGTCCGCAGCCCCGCGGCGCGGCGGACGGGAGAGCGCGGAGGCCATCGAGTCGTCACAGTGCACCCATCACTGCTGCGGATTGAACGAACCGACACCACCGATCCGCGAGAAGGGGTAGATGATGAAGCGCACCTTGCCGCGGATGTCACTGACCGGGACCGTGCCCTGATACTGGTCGTCCACGTGGTACCGGGAGTCCTGGGAGTTCAGCCGGTTGTCGCCCATCACCCACACGTTGCCTTCGGGGACCTTGATCGGACCGAAGTCCGGACCCAGACACGGCGGCACCTGGTTGCCCGGCCCGGCGACGCCGGGGCCGAACGAGGTGACCGTCTCCTCCTGGAGCTTCATGTCGATGTAGGGCTCACGCAGCGGTCGCCCGTCGACCTTGACGCCGACACCCTCGTCGTTGCGACATTCGACGGTCTGACCACCGGTGGCGATGACCCGCTTGACGAGATTGTTCTCGTCCGGTGGCGCGAACCCGAACCACGAGAGGGCATCCTGCGCCTTGTGCATCACCGGGTTCGTCGACCGGGGTGACACCCAGGCGCCGTTCCACGACTCCGACGGACCCTTGAACACGACGACGTCACCGGGCTGCGGATCGCCGAACCGGTACGTCAGCTTGTCGATGACGATGCGGTCGTTGGTGCACCCGTCGCAGCCGATGAGCGTCGACTCCATCGACTCCGACGGGATCACGTACTGCCGACCGATGAAGGTCTGCAGAACCCAGGTGAGGAGCAGGACGCACCCCACGATGATCACGACTTCGCGTAGGAGCGAGCCCGATCCGGACTTACGCTTTCCGCGGTCGTCGGTGGGGTCGTCCCGGTCGGTCTTCAATCGCCACGGACGCTTGGCGTCCTCGTCGCGGTCACCGTCGGGTGCATCGTGGGGTCGCTGTGTGTCGGCCACCTCGTCAGGTTAGACGCGTCAGCGCTTTTCCTTGATCTTGGCTGCCTTGCCGCGCAGATCGCGCAGGTAGTACAGCTTGGCGCGACGGACGTCACCGCGGGTGAGGACGTCGATCTTGGCGATGTTCGGGCTGTGCACGGGGAAGGTGCGCTCGACGCCGACGCCGAAGGACACCTTGCGGACGGTGAAGGTCTCGCGCACGCCGCCACCCTGGCGGCGGATGACGACACCCTTGAACACCTGCACGCGCTCCTTGCTGCCCTCGATGACCTTGACGTGGACGTCGAGGGTGTCGCCGGGGCCGAAGTCCGGCACGTCGTCGCGGAGGGACTGCTTGTCGAGGAAGTCGAGCGTGTTCATGTGTCGTGGTCCTTGTCTGGCGGGAAACGTTGAGCAGAGGAACCTGGCGGCCCGAGGGCTCGACCGGTTCGTGCTCCGAGTCGTTGGCGTCACTGTCGACGGTGTCACTGACATCGCGGTCGCGGACGGCCCCGTGGCCGGGGCATCGTCGACAGGCAACCCGACTATTGTGCCAGAGACACCCCGAGCCGACGAAATCGCGGAGTGGCTATGCGCGCGGCCCGATGACCACGACGTCCTCGGCCTGTAGGGCGGAGATGGTGGCGGCGTCCATCGGGGTCGCCGCGGCGATCGCCCTGGGCGTGACACCGGCGTGCACCATGTGGTCCAGGATCGCGAGCTCCGGCGCCCGCCCGTTGGCCGTGATCGCCTCGTCGTCGGCGAGCTCGACGCCGGCCCGCTGGTAGGGCTGCGGATCGTTCGTCCCCACGACGACCACCCGGGTACCGCGGTCACCGGTCCCCAACCCGACCGCCGTCCGGAACCACCCGGCGATCGACGACGGAACCGTTGTCTGCAGTCGCTCGGCGCGGGTCCGCAGCCAGGTGAGATCGCTCGCGCCGACCCCACTGTGGACGGCATGAGCCCGCGCACCGGCCAGACCCCCGACGCCGGCTGCCACCGCTCCTGCCGCGCCCATCGCCCCGAGCGGCATCATCGGCATCATGCCGCTCGTCGCCGCAGGCGCGCCGGCACTCTGCCCCGCGTCCTCCGACCGTTCGGTGTGGTCGTCACCGGCGGCGGTGAGTGCCATCCGGCCCGTACCCGCGGCCTCCACCCGCCACGTGTCGTCTCCGACGGCGGCGTTCACCTCGGCCCGCCGCGCGTCGCGGTCGGCGATCAATGCGATCACCGCCATCTGCTGTCGGGTGTCGGTCACCGTCCGGGCATAGGCGTCCAACGACGTCCCCAGCGCACGGAGTCGTTCCGCCGCTCCGGGCAGGTCGGCGCCGGCAGTGCGCCCGAGCCCGCCCACGACGGCCTCATGGAACCGGCCCGCGATCGCGTCGCCGGCCGTGTACGACCCGATCGCCGACGTCACCGTCTCGGCGAGGCCGTCCAGCGTCGCGGCCAGCGCGCGGGCGCGCTGCGCCGAGTCGTGCAGGGCGACGGCGTCGGCGCTCGGCCACACCCCGGGTGCCAGCCCCTCCGCGATCCGCTCGGCCTCGCCCGGCGTCATCGCGCCGCGCTCCGGCCGAGATGCGCGGACGCGTCGGCGTCGGCGCCGACCAGTGCGTCGACGCCGGTCTCGAGGACCCGACGGTGTTCTCCGAGTCGCTCCTCGGCGTCCCGCAGGGACGCGGCGACCGCCGTGGCCGCCGGCGCGAATCCCGTCCGGAACGCACCGGCTGCGCCATCGGCGCCCACCGCCGCATCGATGTCGAGGAGCAGCGTGGTCAATTCGCCGCGCACCGCCGCCAGCCCCTCGGCGGCCTGCACAAGACGCAGCGCGAGGGCGACGGCCGCGGCGGGATCGGCGCTCACCCGGTCGGCGTGGTTCTGTCCTCCGGCGACCGGATCAGGATTCGTCATCGGCCATCACGCTCTCGAGGCGGATGTCGGCGTAGTCGATCGCCAGATCCGGTGCGCCGGAGAGCACTTCGGCGACACGGACGCGCAGGGCGGTGTCCGCCTCGGCGATCAGCGTGGTGAGCAGGGTCGACAACTGATCCGCGCGGTAGCGACGTAGCGCGGCGGGTTCGATGGCGATGTCCACCGCGAGCCCGCGTGCGTCGACCGTCACCGCGACGAGCCGGTCGTGACTGGTGGCCCGAGAGGTCAGCTGCGACAGAACCTTCCGGATGCGCTCGAGTTCGGTGCGCTGACGGTCGAGCTCGTCGACCATGGCCGAATACCCCTGCATCGTCCCCCGAACCCCCTGCGAGTCGACTCTCCGGCAGATCCTAGCCGGAATCGCCCAGATGGTCCGTGGCGGTGTCCACAGCGTCCGGAAGCAGGTCGGGGCGCCGCACACGCGTGCGCTCGAGGGCCTGCTCGGCACGCCAGCGGGCCACCTTCGCGTGGTCGCCGCTGAGCAACACGGGCGGGACGTCGAGGCCGCGCCAGCTCACCGGCCTCGTGTAGCTCGGACCTTCGAGGAGTCCGTCGGAGAAGGAATCCTCTTGATGCGACCGGGGATTGCCGAGCACGCCGTCGAGGAGACGCACGGTCGCCTCGATCATGGCCATGACCGCGACCTCTCCCCCGATGAGGACGAAGTCGCCCAGGGAGACCTCTTCGACGCGCACGCGTCGGGCGGCGTCGTCGAAGACGCGCTGGTCGATGCCCTCATACCGGCCGCAGGCGAACACCAGGTGCTTCTCGGCGCTCCAGCGACGCGCGGTCTCCTGGGTGAACGGCACACCGGCGGGCGTCGGCACGATCAGCAGGGCGTCGTCGGGGCACACCTCGTCGAGGCACGGTCCCCACACCTCGGGTTTCATGACCATCCCGGGTCCGCCGCCGTAGGGCGAGTCGTCCACGCTGCGGTGGACGTCGTGGGCCCAGTTTCGTAGATCATGGACCGCGACGCTGATCCGTCCGGCGTCGATCGCCTTGCCCAGCAGGGCGACTCGGAGCGGATCGAGGTACTCGGGAAAGATCGACACGACGTCGAGACGCATCAGGGCGCCTCGTCGAGCGAGTCCGGATTCAGCAGTCCGTCGGGTGGGTCGATCACGATGAGCTCGCGGCTGACGCCCGGCACGATCTCCCGCACGAACGGGACGAGCACCTCGCGGTCGTCGGTGGTCCGCACCGACAGCAGCTCACCGCCGGGCAGGTGCAGGACCGATTCGACGACGCCGACCGCGGAACCGTCGACGAGTTGTACGGGGACGCCCTCGAGTTCGTGGTCGTAGAACTCATCCGGGTCGTCGGACGGCTCGACCTGAGAGGAGTCGATGAGGAACAGCGTGCCGCGCAGGGCGTCGGCCGAATTCCGGTCGGCGACACCGGCCAGGGACACCAACAGCCGCCCGGAATGTTCCCGGGCGGCTGTGACGGTGAAGTCCCGCTCCCCGGCGCCGCGCGGCAGACGGCCACGCAGCACCGAGTTCGGTGCGAAACGCATCTCGGGCTCGTCCGTGCGGACGTCCACGACGAGTTCGCCACGGATTCCATGCGACTTGACCACACGGCCGACGACGAGATCCACGATGCGTTCGGTGTTCGGGTTCTCGGTCAGCGGTCGGTGTCGACGATGTCGACGCGCATCCCGCGTCCGCCGATTCCGGAGACCAGGGTCCGCAGTGCGGTCGCGGTCCGACCGTTGCGTCCGATCACCTTGCCGAGATCGTCGGGGTTCACGTGGACCTCGACGAGCCGGCCGCGGCGGCCGGTGACGAGGTCGACCCGGACGTCATCGGGGTTGGAGACGATTCCGCGGACGAGATGTTCGACCGCGTCGGCGACGACTGCGCTCACGCGTCACCCTCGGCGGCGGGCGCCTCGGCTGCCTCGTCGTCCTTCTTGGCGGCCTTCTTCTTCGGGGTGGTCGCGGCGGCGACGGGCTCGTTGTCGGCGGCGGCGAGCGCAGCGTTGAACAGGTCGAGCTTCGACGGCTTGGCCTCGGCGGTCTTCAGGGTGCCCTCGGCGCCCGGCAGGCCCTTGAACTTCTGCCAGTCACCGGTCACCTTGAGGATCGCGGCGACGGGCTCGGTCGGCTGCGCGCCGACTCCCAGCCAGTACTGTGCGCGCTCGGAGTCGACCTCGATCAGCGAGGGCTCTTCCTTCGGGTGGTACTTGCCGATGGTCTCGATGACCCGGCCGTTGCGGCGGGTGCGGGCATCGGCGACGACGATGCGGTACTGCGGGTTGCGGATCTTGCCGAGCCGCGTGAGCTTGATCTTGACAGCCATGTCTACTTCTCTTTCGTATGGTCACTGCGCAATTCAGCAGACCGCCCGGAATGGCGGACCCGGTTTTGCGTCTGTATCGGTGTGACCGTCGGGCGGCCGTGACCGGATCCGACGAACCAGCGAGCCATTGTGCCAGACCAGACGGCGGACACCGAATCCGGCGACCAGGACCGGCGTCCATGCCGACGAAGGCGGCCGATGTACCGGCATGTGGTCACCCACCCCGCGAAGGCGACCACATGCCGCACGCCGCCATTCCGTCACTCATCTGTGTCGGCTCATCGGTGTCCGAGATCACGACACCGCCGGAGCCTCCCTCGACCCCCGGCTCCGACGGTTCCGCGTCGCCGGACCCAGGCTGAAGGGATTCCGGCGTGGACTGGTCGGCATCGTGGGCCGAACCGTTGCAACGCCGTTGCTACGTTACGCGGCGGTAAGAAGAGCAACCAGATGCCATCGTGTGGCGTTGCTCACACGATGTGGCGACCCGACGACACCACTGCTACCGGGTGCCGCAGCGCGCCCAGATCGTCACATGGGTTGTCTGCGTAGACCACGAAGTCGGCACGATGACCGTCTTCGAGGACGTCGGCACCGAGCCAGCCTCGGGCCGCCGTCGACGCCGCCGCGATCGCGGCCGCGGGACCGAGGCCGATGCCCGACAGCGCCTCGATCTCGTCCACGATGCGACCGTGCTCGACGAATCCGCCCGCGTCCGTTCCGGCGAAGATCTGCACTCCGGCCTCATATGCGGCGTCGAACACGCTCGGCGCACCCGCGTGCAGAGCCCGCATGTGCGCGGCGTAAGTCGGGAAGCGCTCGGCGCCGTCGGCGATCCCGGGGAAGTTCTCGACCTGGATCATGGTGGGCACCAAGGCAATCGAGCGTTCGACGAGCTGGTCGACGAGATCACCGGTCAGTCCGGTGCCGTGCTCGATGCAGTCCACACCCGCGCCGATCAGGTCGACCAGGGCGTCGGTTCCGAAGACGTGGGCAGTGATCCGCGCACCGTGCTCGTGCGCGACCGCGACCGCCGACTCGATCTGCGCTCGCGTCCACAGCGGGGCCAGATCGCCGACCTCGCGATCGATCCAGTCCCCGACGATCTTCACCCAGCCGTCGCCGGCCTGCGCCTGCCGGGCCACCTCGGCGGCCAGTTCGTTCGGATCGTCGAGGTCGACGCCGTAGTCGCGCAGATATCGCTTGGGTCGCGCGATGTGCTTGCCCGATCGGATGAAGCGCGGGCATGCGGGATCGTCGTCCAGCGGGTGCGTGTCCAGCGGCGACCCGACCTCGCGGATCAGCAGGGTGCCGGCGCGCGCATCGGCATAGGCGAAGCCGCGGGCCTGCTCGATGTCGACCCCGAGACCGGGGGCGATGCCCACATGGTTGTGGGCATCGACGAGGCCCGGCAGGATCCAGCCGCCGTCGACGGCCGTCTCGGCGTCGGGAACCGGTGTCGCACTGATGGTGTCACCGCTGACCCAGAACTCGACCGGCTCCGCGGTCAGCGGGTCGGTGCCGCGGTAGTGCTTCGGCGCTCCCATCCCGTCCCTGCTCGCGCCCACGTGACTATTTCTTCTTCTTGGGCTGCTGGAACTGCGACACGTCGAGACCTTCGAGTCCCGGCGGCAGCTGGTCGAGGCCGGCCGGCATGTTCGACAGGTCCGGGAACCCGGCCGGCATTCCCCCGGGCATGCCCGGGAAGCCGCCGCGGACCTTCGGCGGCGTGGGGCCGCGGCCGGTGCTCTTCTTTCCGCCGCCCTTCTTGCCCTTGCCCTTCTTGCGGTTGGACTTGCGGTTCATCCCGCCCATGCCCATGCGTCCCGACATCTGCGCCATCATCTTGCGGGCCTCGAAGAACCGATCGACAAGCTGGTTGACCTCGCTGACCGTCACCCCCGAGCCGTTCGCGATCCGGATGCGGCGGGAGGCGTTGATGATCTTCGGATTGTCACGCTCGGCGGGCGTCATGCCGCGGATGATCGCCTGCACCCGGTCGAGCTGCTTGTCGTCGACCTGCGACAGCACGTCCTTCATCTGGCCCGCGCCGGGCAACATGCCCAGGATGTTGCCGATGGGTCCCATCTTGCGGATCATCAGCATCTGGTCGAGGAAGTCCTCGAGGGTGAGCTCGCCCTGCGTGATCTTGGCGGCCGCGGCCTCGGCCTGTTCGGCATCCCAGTGCTGTTCGGCCTGCTCGATGAGGGACAGCACGTCGCCCATGCCGAGGATGCGGCTGGCCATGCGGTCGGGGTGGAAGACGTCGAAGTCCTCGAGCTTCTCGCCCGAGGACGCGAACATGATCGGCTGGCCGGTCACCTCGCGCACGGACAGCGCCGCACCACCGCGTGCGTCACCGTCGAGCTTGGTCAGCACGACGCCGGTGAACCCCACACCGTCGGCGAAGGCCTCGGCGGTGGTCACCGCGTCCTGACCGATCATGGCGTCGACGACGAAGAGCACCTCGTCGGGCGAGGTCGCATCCCGGATGTCGGACGCCTGCTTCATCAGCTCCGCGTCGATACCCAGGCGACCGGCGGTGTCGATGACCACGACGTCGTAGTGCTTGGCCCGCGCCTCGTCCACGCCTGCCTGCGCGACCGAGACCGGATCGCCCGAGGTCACACCGAGGACGCCGTCGCCGCCGACGCTCGTGCCCGGATGGGGCGCGAACACCGGGACGCCGGCGCGTTCGCCGACGATCTGGAGCTGCGACACGGCCCCCGGACGCTGCAGGTCACAGGCGACGAGCAGGGGCGTGTGACCCTGCTGCTTGAGCCAGTTGCCCAGCTTTCCGGCGAGGGTCGTCTTACCCGCGCCCTGCAGGCCGGCCAGCATGATGACGGTCGGCGGGTTCTTGGCGAACCGCACGCGGCGGGTCTCGCCGCCGAGGATGCCGATGAGTTCCTCGTTGACGATCTTGACGACCGTCTGCGCCGGGTTCAGCGCCGCGGAGACCTCTGCGCCCTTCGCTCGCTCCTTGATCCGGGCGATGAAGGACCGGACCACGGCGAGCGAGACATCCGCCTCGAGCAGGGCGAGCCGGATCTCGCGACAGGTGCGGTCGATGTCGGCGTCGGAGAGCCGCCCCTTGCCACGCAGGTCCTTCAGGGCACCGGTCAACCGGTCGGAGAGGGAATCGAACATGGCCCCATCCTTCCATGTGGGTCCCGGGACCGAACAGCTAGGAGATCGGCACTCCGGACCGCCCGGTCCCGCCGTATGACTGTGGCCCGTCGCCGTCTTCCTCGCGCACCGGTTGCGGAGGCGGGCAGACCGCGACGACGGCGTCGGCCAGCTCCGCCCGCGCGGCGTCGGTGTCGGTCGCCAGTCGCAGGCCGAAGATGTCCACGCCGGTCGCCCCCAGGGTCGCGACCTTGGCCCACCGGATGTCGGCGCCGTGCCGTTCCAGGACCGCGCTGACCCGGCTGAGCAGGCCGATCCGGTCGTCCGAGCGGACCTCGAGCACTGCCTCCCCCGCCGGCGCCTCGAGCCACGTCACCCGTGGCGGCGCGACGGCGAACAGCGCGGGAACCGCGTTCTTCGGATGGCCTGCCCCGTCCACCTCGGGATCGGTGCTGCCGGCGCTGGCGCCGATGGTCACGACGGTGCCGGGGATCGTGGTGACCGTGCCGATCGTCGGGACCGGCGAGTCCCGTTCGCGCGCGTCGAGCCGCGCGAGCACGTCGATCTTGCCGTCGATCGCGGCGATGAGCTGCTGGCGCAGCAGTCCGGCATCGGGCGGACTGCCGAACATCGGCACCACGAGGAACGAGTTGATCGCCTTGCCGTCGGCGCTCTGAGCGCAGGCGGAGTGGGAGCGCAGCCCGCCGAGGGCGAGGACCCCGGCCATCTTCGACAGCAGGCCGGGCTGATCGGGCGCGACCATGGTGACGCGATAGGTGTGCTGGCCCTCGGCCCGGACGAGCCGCACCGCGAAATCACCTTCGGCCGCGGTGGCGAGCTGCTCGGCGGTCAGCGGATCGGGAGCGCTCGGCGTCTCCCCGTCGATGAGCCGCATCGACCGGCGGACGAGGTCGAGGATCAGCGAGGCCTTCCACTCCCCCCACACCCCCGGTCCGGTGGCGAGCGAGTCCGCCTCGGCAAGTGCGGCAAGGAGTTCCAGGAGAACACGGTTGTGCCCGAGAGTCTCGACGACGGATTCGGCCGTGGCGGGGTCGTCGAGGTCGCGGCGGGTGGCGACCTGGGGCAGCAGCAGGTGATGCCGGACCATGTCCGACAGGATCGTCACGTCCTGGGGCCAGAGCCCGAACCGGTTGCCGACCTGAACGGCCAGATCCGCGCCGACGATGCTGTGATCGGCACCCCGCCCCTTGCCCAGATCGTGGATGAGCGCGCCGAGTACGAGGAGATCGGGCCGGGACACCCGCGTGGTCATCGCGCTCGCGTACGCGGCGGTCTCCACGAGGTGACGGTCGACGGTCCAGGTGTGGATGGCATCGCGGGGCGGCAAGTCGCGGACGGCGCCCCACTCCGGCAGCAGCCGGCCCCACAGACCCGTGCGGTCGAGGGCCTCGATCGGATCGACCATGTGGTGCCCCGAACTGAGCAGCACCAGCAGGTCGCTGCGAGCCTCGGCCGGCCACGGCTCACGCAGTTCCGGCGCGTAGTCGGCGAGCCGGCTCAGCGTCGATGCGCCGATCGGCAGACCGGTGCGTGCCGACGCCGCCGCCACCCGCAGGATGAGTCCCGGATCCTTGCTCGGGATCGCGTTGCGCGCCAACACGATCTCGCCGCTGTGCTCGACGACGCCCTCGTCGAGCGGACGACGCAGCGGCGAGCGCCGCAGCTTGGCCAGACCGCGACGCGGCAGGGCGTTGCCTGCTGTCCGCAGGCCGGCGTCGATGGAGTAGCTGATGGTGCGGGCCGAGTCGCTGATGACCCGCGCGAGGTCGAACCGGTCCCCGATCCGGAGTGCTGCCCCGATCTCGTCGGCGTCCTGCGCCTGCACGTGCTCGCGGGGACGTCCGGCGATGCGATGCAACTCGGTGCGGATGTCGAGGAGCCTGGTGTAGGCGACCTGCGGTCCGGCACCGGGCGAGTCGGGCCGCAGGCTCGCCATCCCATGGGTGAGCTGCGCGATCGCAAGCGCTCCCAGCAACTGCACGTCGCGCAGCCCGCCCCGGCCGCTCTTGAGATCGGGTTCGGCACGGTGCGCGATATCGCCGGCGCGCCGCCAGCGGTCCTGGGCGTGGGAGACGACTTCGGGGAACCGGGTGCGGATGTCGTTGCGCCACTGCTGACGGACGCCGCCGATCAGCAGCGTGGACAGATCCTCGTCACCCGCGATGTGGCGGGCCTCGAGCAAGCCGAGCGCCGCGGTGACGTCATCCCCCGCGACCTGCAGCGCCTGCGGCACCGTCCGCACGCTGTGGTCGAGCGGGATGTTGGCGTCCCACAACGGATACCAGAGCCCATCGGCCACCTCGGACACCCGTTCGACGGGCATGTCGTCGTGCAACAGGATCAGGTCGAGGTCGGAGTACGGGAGCATCTCACCGCGGCCGAGCCCGCCCACGGCGACGATCGCAAAACCGCTGTGCGGCTTGATGCCGAGTTCGGCACCCTTGCTGGTCAGCCAGAACTCGTGCAGGTCGACGAGCACCTGGCGCAGTGCCGGTGCATCGAGTTTTCCCGAGCGGCCGGACTCGGTGAGTTGCCGTCGGGTCTTGGCCAGGTCTGCGGCGCTTACGACTGCCTCCAAAGTGTGTGGGAGAGAGATGATTCGAGCTGTCGAACGGTACGGCCCCGCGTCCGACTGGTCGTCGGGCACGGGGCCGTTCACCGGGAGTTCGTCAACGCAGCACGGGCTCGCTACAGAGCGTCGCCGCCGCGCTCACCGGTGCGGACGCGGACCACGGATTCCACCGGCGACACCCACACCTTGCCGTCACCGATCTTGCCGGTCCGGGCGGCCTCGACGATCACATCGACGACCTTGTCCACGGCCGCGTCGTCCACCACGACCTCGACGCGGACCTTGGGCACGAAGTCGACCGAGTACTCGGCGCCGCGATAGACCTCGGTGTGGCCCTTCTGGCGTCCGTAGCCCTGGACCTCACTCACGGTCATGCCCAGGATGCCGGCCTGCTCCAACCCGGCTTTGACATCCTCGAGCGTGAACGGCTTGACGATTGCAGTGATCAGCTTCATAAGTTATCCCTCTCCACAGGATTCAGCGTAGTAGCGAATGGCTTCGAGCGTCATGCCAGCTCATAGGCCGTCTCGGCGTGTTCCGCCTCGTCGATGCCGGTCTTCTCGTCCTCATCGCTGACGCGCCAACCCAGCGGCTTGAGCGCGAAGGCGATGATCGCGGTGAGAACAGCGGTGAACACGAGCGCGAACAGTGCGATGACGACCTGGACCACCAGCTGCTTGTAATCGCCGCCCCAGAAGAGGCCCACGTCCTCGCCGATCAGACCGATGGCCACCGTGCCCCAGAGGCCCGCGACGAGGTGGACGCCGACGACGTCGAGCGAGTCGTCGTATCCGAACTTGTTCTTCAGTCCGATGGCCGTCGCGGCGAGCGCACCTGCGACGAGACCGAGGATCAACGAGCCGATCGGGGTCAGCGAGCCACACGCCGGGGTGATCGCGACCAGACCGGCGACGATGCCCGATGCGGCGCCCACGCTCGTCGCGTGCTTGTCGCGGATGACCTCGACCACGAGCCAGCCGATGATCGCGGCAGCCGTCGCGGCGGTGGTGTTGACCCACACCTGTCCGGCGAGGAGGTCGGCGCCCAGCTCGGAGCCGACGTTGAACCCGAACCAGCCGAACCACAGCAGGGCGGCGCCGAGCATGACGAACGGGATGTTGTGCGGACGGTACGCGGTGCGACCGAAGCCGACGCGCTTGCCGATGATCAGGACCAGGACCAGCGCCGCGATGCCGGCATTGATGTGGACGACCGTGCCGCCGGCGAAGTCGATCGGGGCGACGTTGGCCTCCCCGTCGGTCGTGCCGAACATCTTGGCCGCCAGGCCGTCCTCACCCGCACCCAGGAGACCGCCGCCGCCGACCAGGCCGCCCCAGACCATGTGCGACAGCGGGAAGTAGACGATCGTCGCCCACAGGACGGTGAAGACCATCCAGGTGGAGAACTTGACGCGCTCGGCCAGCGCACCGCTGATGAGAGCGACGGTGATCACCGCGAAGGTCAGCTGGAAGCCCATGAAGACGATCGCCGGGATCGAGAGGCCGCCGGTGACGTACAGCTCGGTGTCGCCCTCGCCGATCGTGCTCATCAACTGGTCGGACCCGAACAGAGCGAACGGGTTCGCGAAGATCCCGCCGATGTCGCTGCTACCGGTGATCCCGTCGCTGAACGACATCGAGAAGCCCCACAGCACGTACACGACGCTGATCGACGCCAGCGCGCCGAAGGACATCATCATCATGTTCAGGACGGACTTGCCTCGCGCCAACCCCCCGTAGAAGAACGCGAGGCCTGGGGTCATCAGCAACACGAGCGCGGCCGACACGAGCATGAATGCCGTGTTGCCCGTGTCGATCGGGCCAAACGATTCGTTTGGCAACTGAGCCAAATCCACTACGAAACCTCCTCAGGATGCGCCGACGGCTCGGCGCCTCCACAGAGATTGTCGGCAGTCGGTTTCAGCCGTGGTGCCCTGACGTTTCGGGCGCGTAACCCCCTGAGCGGTTTGTATTGCGCACAGGTAACGTCCCAGTTCGGCTCTGAGTGGACTCTCAGACTCCTCGGCCGACGTCTAACCCGACATTTCCGATCACAGATTCGGAATTCACAGCAGCAGCGGAGTTCACAGCAGGGCGTCGACGAATGCGTCCGGTTCGAACGGCGCGAGATCGTCGGCTCCCTCGCCGAGCCCGACGAGCTTGACCGGTACCCCGAGTTCCTTCTGGACGTGGAAGACGATGCCACCCTTCGCGGTGCCGTCGAGCTTCGTCAACACCACCCCGGTGATGTTCACTACTTCGGCGAACACGCGGGCCTGCATGAGGCCGTTCTGCCCGACGGTCGCATCGAGGACCAGCAGCACCTCGTCGACGGGTGCCTTCTTCTCGACGACGCGTTTGACCTTGCCCAGCTCGTCCATCAGGCCGGTCTTGGTGTGCAGGCGGCCCGCGGTGTCGATCATGACCACGTCGACACCCGTCTCGATGCCGCGGTCGACCGCGTCGAACGCGACCGCGGCGGGATCGGCCTGTTCCTTGCCGCGCACGATCTCGGCACCGACACGCTCACCCCAGGTCTGCAGCTGATCGGCGGCGGCGGCGCGGAAGGTGTCGGCGGCTCCGAGCAGGACGCGACGACCATCGGCGACGAGCACGCGCGCCAGTTTGCCGGTCGTGGTCGTCTTGCCGGTGCCGTTGACCCCGACGACGAGCACGACGGCGGGGCGACCGGCGTGCGGCAGCGCCCGGATCGACCGGTCGAGGGTCGGGTCGAGCTGCTCGATCAGGACCCGCTTGAGCAAGGCCCGGGCCTCCCCCGCGGTCCGGACCGGATTGGCCGCGAGTTCGGTTCGCAACGTCTCGACGACGGTGGCGGTGGTCGCGGCGCCGAGGTCGGCCATCACCAGCGTGTCCTCGATCTCCTCCCAGCTCTCCTCGTCGAGATCGCCCGCACCGAGGAGTCCCAGCACACCCTTGCCGATCGCGCCCTGCGACCGGGACAGCCGGCCACGCAGCCGACCGATCCGGCCCGCCGTCGGCGCGATGTCGTCCAGCGGCGGCGCCGTGGTCGCCTCCGCGACATCGTCGGGCACCCGCGTCTCGGGTTCGACGATCTCCGGCTCGACTGCCGCGGGTTCCGCCGTGTCCGGTTCAGCCGTGTCCGGAACCACCGTGTCCGGCGGTGCGGTCGCAGGCCGGGCGGCCTCCGGTTCCACCGTCGCGGGCTCAACCGTCTCGGGCTCATCAGCCTCGGGTTCGGCTGTCCCGGGCTTGCTAGCCTCCGGCTCGACGGTGTCCGGCTCGGCGGTGTCCGGCTCGGCGGTGTCCGGCTCGGGAAGGGATACGTCGGTGACGCCGCGTCGAATCGAGTCACGCGGGACCGCGGCGTCGTCGCCGACACCCGGCTGACCGTCCACGTCGGTGCGATCTCCCGGCGGCCGCACGGTTGGCTCGGCCGGCTTGCGCACGGGTTCGGGCTTGCGCGCCGGCGGTTCCGCGAGCGCCGTACCGGCGTCCCCGCGGCTGAAACTGAAGCCCGACCCGGCCTGGTAACCGCCCGACCGGTCGACCTGACGGGTCGTGCCGTCGACGACCTCTGGCTGTCGCTCGTCGGTGAGCGAGATGCGCCGGCGGCGCGACAGCACCAGACCGAGCACGATCAACGCGATCACGACGAGCACCGCGACGACGATGCCGATGATGATTCCGGTGTTCACTGGCTGGTGTCCTCCTGTTGTCCGACGGGCATGTTCACTCCGCGCATGCGTTGTGAGATGACCGTCGTGATGCCGTCGCCGCGCATGCTGACCCCGTAGAGCGCATCCGCGACCTCCATCGTGGGCTTCTGGTGGGTGATGACGATGAGCTGGGACTTCTCCCGCAGTTGCTCGAACAATGTGATGAGTCGCCGCAAGTTGGTGTCGTCGAGAGCGGCCTCGACCTCGTCCATGACGTAGAAGGGTGACGGCCGTGCCCGGAAGATCGCCACCAGCATCGCGACGGCCGTGAGCGACTTCTCCCCACCCGACAGCAGTGACAGCCGCTTGACCTTCTTGCCGGGCGGACGCGCCTCGACCTCGATGCCGGTCGTGAGCATGTCGCCGGGTTCGGTGAGGACCAGTCGCCCTTCGCCGCCCGGGAACAGCGTCTGGAAGACCTGCGCGAATTCGCGTTCGACGTCGGCATAGGCCTCGGTGAACACCTGCAGGATGCGGGCGTCGACCTCCTCGACCACGTCGAGGAGATCCTTGCGCGCCGCCTTGACGTCTTCGAGCTGTGAGGACAGGAAGTTGTATCGCTCCTCGAGTGCGGCGAACTCCTCGAGTGCGAGCGGGTTGACCTTGCCGAGCGTGTTGAGGTCTTTCTGCGCCTTCTTCGCGCGGGCTTCCTGGGTCGCCCGGTTGTACGGCATCGGCGCCGGCGCGACGACCTGCTCGCCGCGTTCCCTCGCCTGCTCGTACTCGGCCATCTCCAGCGCCGACGGGGGCATCGGCACGTCGGGGCCGTATTCGGCGATCAGATCGTCGGGTGCCATCGCGAACGTCTCGAGCACCTGCTCTTCGAGTTGCTCGATGCGGAGCGCGACCTGGGCTCGCGCCACCTCGTCGCGGTGGACGGTGTCGCGCAGTGAGTTCAGCGTGGTCGTCAGCTCGCCCGCCCGAACGCGGAGTTCGTCCAGGGTTGCGGTACGCGCGGTCCGGATCTCCTCGAGTTCGTCGCGCCCGGCCTGCGCCGAGGCCACCGCTGCCGCGAGGCGCTCACTGACCTGCGCGCCCGCGCGTTCGACGGCCACCGCGACGCCGGCGGCCTGTCGCCGGATCTCGTCCTGGCGGCGGGCTCGTTCGCGCGCCTCCCGCTCGCGCTGGGCGGCGCGACGCAGCGAGTCGGCCTTGCCCCGGACCGAGGCCAGGCGTTCCTCGGCGGTCCGCAACGTCAGACGCGCCTCCATCTCGGCGCTGCGCGCCACCCCGACCGCCGCCGATGCGGTCGCGCGCTCGGAGTCGTCGGCCGACATCTCGGTCCCCACCTCGGGCTCGTCGCGCGCGAGCCGAAGCCGCTCGGTCAGTTCCTGCAACGATTCGAGGGTCTCCGCGCGGCCCTTCTCGAGGAGGTTCCGTTGGCGCGTCAGTTTGTCGGCCTCGGCGCGCGACGCCCGGATCTCCTGACCGAGCCGGGCCATCTGCTCGTACGCGGCGCCGACGCCGGCGTCGGACTCGTGCAGCGCGGCGAGCGCCTCCTCGGCCGCCTCGCGTCGCTCGTGCTGTTCGGTCAGCGCACCGTCGAGCGCCGCCTCCAGTTCTTCGACGCGTCGGCGCGTCGCGCCGAGTTCGGCGGTCGCCGCATCGATCGCGGACTGGACCTCCAGCGTGGAGGGTCGGCGCGACGAACCCCCCTCGACCGATGCCGCCGAGATGCGGTCGCCCGCGGGGGTCACCGCGCGCACCCCGAGGCGGCGGGCGAGTTCGAGTCCCTGGGCGGGATCGTCGACGATGACGGTGTCGGCCAGGACGGTGTCGATGGCACCGCGGATCTCGGGCCGGGTGTCGACCACCGAGGCGGCCCATCTGGCCCCGTCCGGCAACGCGACCTCACTCTTCCGGTCCGGACCGGTGAGCCCGCCGCAGATCAGCGCCGCCCGTCCCCCGTCGCCGGATTTGAGGGCCGCCAGCGCTCGCACCGCGGCGATCCCGTCGACGGTGACGATGCCGTCGACGGCGGGTCCGAGCGCCCCGGCGATGGCCGTCTCGAAGCCCGCCTCGACCGTGACCAGCTCGGACATCGGACCCAGGAGACCCTCGGGCGCGTTCTCCAGCAACCAGGCACCGCCGTCGCCCCGTTCGAGTCCCATGGCGAGCGCGTCCACCCGCGCCGACAGCGAGGCGATGGCGTGCTCGGCCTCGCGGTGGGATGCCTGCAGGGTCGCGACGCGCTCGTTGGACAGGTTGAGCGCGGCGACGCAGCGTTCGTGGTGTTCGTCGAGAGCGCGTTCGGCGGCCTCGAGTTGCGCCAGCTCTCCGGCGGCCGAGTCTTGTTGCGTCACAGCACCTTCGGCGCGCTCGGTGGCCGCCGAGATCGCGTTCGTGAGGCGTTCGGCCTCGGCGTCGACCGACTCCGAACGCGTCCGCAGGTTGTCGACCTGCCCTTCCAGACGCGCCAATCCCTCCCGACGGTCGGCGATGGCGCGGACGGCGGCGAGGTGAGCGGCCTCGGCGGCTTCGGCGATCGACTCGCGCTCACCGAGGACTTCTCGGGCGGTCTCCAGCTGTTCCGCGGCGATCTCGACGCCCTCGGTGAGTTCGGCTTCGAGTTCGGCGGCCTCGAGGGCCTGCTCGTCGAGTTCGTCGGGGTCGGGTCCGGACGCCTCGCCGGACGGTTCACTGAGGTACCGGCTGCGTTCGGCGGCGACCCGGCGGGTCGCGTCGACGCGCTCGGCCAGCGCCGACAGCCGGAACCACGCGCGGTTCGCGGCGGCCGCGGCGGGCGTGATCTCGGCGAGATGCTGTTCGTGTTCGGCCACTTCCGCGTTCGCGCGGTCCAGCTCGGCGGCCACCTCGTCCTGCCTGCGACGGACCTCGCCCTCGACGGCCGCGTGTTCGGCCATCTCGGTCCGGCGGGTGACGAGGTCGTCGGCGGCCAGGCGTAACCGCGCGTCGCGGAGGTCTGCCTGGACGGTCTGGGCGCGGCGCGCCACCTCGGCCTGCCGGCCGAGCGGCTTGAGCTGACGACGGAGTTCGGCGGTCAGGTCGGACAGGCGCGCGAGATTGGCCTGCATGGCGTCGAGCTTGCGGACCGCCTTTTCCTTGCGCTTGCGGTGTTTGAGGACGCCCGCCGCCTCTTCGATGAACGCGCGGCGGTCCTCGGGCCGGGACTCGAGAATCGCCGACAGCCGGCCCTGGCCGACGATGACGTGCATCTCTCGGCCGATGCCCGAGTCGGAGAGCAGCTCCTGCACATCCATCAACCGGCACGTACTGCCGTTGATCTCGTACTCACCCGCACCGTCGCGGAACATCCGGCGCGTGATCGACACCTCGGAGTACTCGATGGGCAGCGCGCCGTCGGCATTGTCGATCGTCAATGTCACCTCGGCGCGGCCCAGCGGCGGCCGGCCGGATGTGCCGGCGAAGATGACGTCCTGCATCTTCCCGCCGCGTAGCGCCTTGGCGCCCTGCTCGCCCATCACCCAGGTCAGGGCGTCGACGACGTTCGACTTACCGGAGCCGTTGGGGCCCACCACGCACGTGATACCCGGCTCGAAGCGCAGGGTCGTCGCCGAGGCGAACGACTTGAAGCCCTTCAGGGTCAGGCTTTTGAGGTGCACGACGGTACAGACTACTCACCATCGCGACATGTTCCGGGCTCCGCTCACCGTTCGACGAAGCCGTCGAGGTCCCCGCGCGGTTCATCCACACGCTCGACGACCAGGTCGACCCGTCCCGGCGTGGTGCCGGACCGGAGCGCCTCCAGCAGGGCGAGCGCCGAGTCCCGTGTCCCTTCGGCGACGACGAGCACCCGGCCGTCGGCCTGGTTCGATGCGTAGCCGACCAGACCGAGTTCGAGGGCGCGGGACCGCGTCCACCACCGGAAGCCCACGCCCTGCACGTGTCCGTGGACATGCGCGGTCAGCCTGATGCGGTCGGCGCCGTCCCCGATCCGGGTCTCGTCGGTCATCGGGTCAGTCCGTCTCGATCCGCAGATCCACCTCGGCACCGGCCTTCACCGTGCGCCCGACCGTGCACACCGCGTCGATGGCCCGTTCGACGACGACCAGCAGGCGCGCGGCGGCATCGGGGTCGAGTTCGGACAGGTCGATCTCGAGGGTCTCCTCGATGCGAGGGTAGACCTCGTTGTCGCGGTCCGCGTCGCCGCTCACCCGGATCGTCGCGTCGTAGTCGTCACCGAGGCGACGCGCCAGCGGGCGATCCGAGGACATGCCGGTGCAGGCGGCCAATGCGATCTTGAGCAGCTCACCCGGGGTGAACACACCGTCGGCATCCTGTGAGCCGATCAGCACCTCGCCACCGCGCGAGCTGCGTCCGGTGTAGCGGCGCGTGCCGGTGCGCTCGACCCAGAGGTCGGTGTGGACCTGGTCGGCAGGGACCCCGGGCGTGGGGGTGGTTGCTTCGGTGGTCATCGAAGGCGGGTCCTCTCACAGTCTTTCCGGCGGGCGCCACCGGCATCGCGAACAATAGTAAGAGCCACGGCACATGAATTGTTCCCGGCGCCTCGGCGAAGTCGCTTGGGTCAGCGCGCGTTCGATCGCTCACTCGGGGGCCGCTGACACCGAGGGCAGAAGAACGAGCTCCGGTTCATGAACTGTTCCCGCCGCATGATCGCTCCGCAGCGTCGGCACGGCTCCCCTGCCCGTCCATAGGCGTTGAGCGAGCGCTCGAAGTACCCGGACTGTCCGTTGACGTTCACGTACAGGGCATCGAACGACGTACCGCCGACCTTCAGCGCCGCCGCCATCACCTCGGTGACGGCGTCGATCAGTTCGCGTAGCTTCTTGCGGCTGATCGTCTCGGCGACCCGGGCGCCGTGCAGACGCGCGCGCCAGAGCGCCTCATCGGCGTAGATGTTGCCCACCCCGGAGATGACGGTCTGGTCCAGGAGCACCCGTTTGATCTCGGAGTGCTTGGCGCGCATGCGATCCACGACACGGCCGGGATCGAAAGCCGGGTCGAAGGGATCGGTGGCGATGTGCGCCACCGACGTCGGGACGTCAGCGGATGCCGCGTCGGTCGTGCCCGAATCGTGCTGGGTCGCATACACATCAGGGGTGTAGTCGTCGAGATGCCAACCGCCGAAGGTCCGCTGATCGACGAAGCGGAGTTCGTTCTCGTCGTCGAGGACGGCGCGGACCCGAAGATGCGTGTGGTCGGGGGTTCCGACCCGCGCGATGAGCATCTGTCCGCTCATCCCGAGATGGACCACGAGCGCCGCCCGGTCGGTGGAGTCGGCGAGATCGATCCACAGGTATTTGCCGCGGCGGCGGACGCCGGTCACCTGCTTGCCGGCGAGCCGGCCGATCAGATCCGGCTCACCCCCGGCATGACGACGGATCGCGCGGGGATGGAGGACCTCGGTCGAGGTCACCACGCGCCCGACGAGATGGGTCTCGAGACCGCTGCGGACGGTCTCGACCTCGGGCAGTTCAGGCATGCGACACCGCGGGCAGGTCGTGCACGAGGCGGAAGTTCACGAAGCCGGGGTTCACGAGGCGGAAGCGCGCTCGGTGAGCACTTTCCAGGCGTGCGCAGCGGCCTGCTGCTCCGCTTCCTTCTTGGTCCGGCCGACGCCCTCGCCGAGACTTTCGCCCGCGACCAGCGCGGTCGCGGTGAACTCCTTGTTGTGGTCTGGACCGGTCGCGCTGATCTGGTACTGCGGCGGACCGAAGCCGCGCTCGGAACTCAGCTCCTGGAGCGAGGTCTTCCAGTCCAGGCCCGCGCCGAGGCTGCCGGCACGGTCGAGACGCTCGTCGAACAAGCGCAGGATGACCCGCTGCGAGGTCTCGAGACCATGGCTGAGGAAGACCGCGCCGAACAGTGATTCCAGACCGTCCGCCAGGATCGAGTCCTTGTCGCGGCCGCCCGTCATCTCTTCGCCGCGACCGAGGAACAGGTATTTTCCGAGCCCGCCCTCGTCCCCGAGCCCGCGGGCCACATCGGCGAGGGCGTGCATGTTGACGACGCTCGCGCGGATCTTGGCCAGTTCACCCTCGGGACGATCGGGATAGCGCAGGTAGAGACGCTCGGTGATGACGACGCCCAGCACCGAGTCGCCGAGGAACTCCAGGCGCTCGTTGGTGGGGAGGCCGCCGTGTTCGTAGGCGTAGGACCGATGGGTCAGCGCCAGCGTGAGGAGCTCGTCGGGGATGTCGGTGTCCAGGGCGTCGAGCAGCGCGGCTCGCGGACCATCCTCCCGCACGGCCTCAGTCACGATGTCGTTTCCGGTCGGGATCCGCGGTGTCGGCGGCGTCGCCCTCCGACGCCGATGCCGAGTCGTCGACGTCGAGGTCGGCGAACTTGCTCGCGAGACCAGCCCACCGGGGGTCGATGACCTCGTGGGAGTGGCCCGGTTCGGCGATGGCGAGCCGGACGCCGCACACCTGGCACAGACCTTGACAGTCCTCGGAACACAACGGCGACATCGGCAGCTCGAGCGCGACCGCATCGATGATCGACTGCTCGAGATCGATGCGGTCATCGGCGATGCGATGGATGTCGTCGGCGTCGGTCGTCTGTTCGGTCGCGCTGTCCGGATAGGCGAACAGTTCGGTGAGGAAGACCGTGACCGTTCCGTCGACGGGTTCGAGGCACCGTGAACACTGACCGACGGTCTCGCCGCACACCGTGCCGGTCACCAGGATCCCCTCGGACACCGCCTCGAGGCGCAGGTCGAGATCGACGTCGGAATCCGCCGGGATACCGACCATCTCGACGCCGAGCCGCTCGGGTGTACGCACAGTTCGGTGCACCTCGGACATGGTGCCCGGGCGGCGTCCCATCGAACGCACATCCAGCACGAACGGCTCGCGCCTGGGGGTCGAACCGGGACCGTGCGACGGCTCTGATGTCACAGCATGATCAGCCACAAACGCCCACCATACGCTGGCGTCCCCGAATGATCGACCGACGCCGGCGGCGTGTGGACAGCCGGGTCGACGACCGTGTCACACCCAGGGTCACACCGCGAGCGGCGAACCATGATCGCGGTCGTAGGTGTGACGCGCGGACGCCTCGCGTGAGCGTGAACCGTCACCCTTGTTCTCGGTCCGGCCGGACTCGTCGACGCCGCGGGGGTACTCGACGTAATCGTGCATTCCGGCACCGGTGCGCAGCTGGTGCCGCCCACGGTTCACCGACCGCAGCGTGCCGGTCAGGACCTCTTCGAACTGGGCGAGCTTCTCGTCGACGTAGACGTCGCAGTCACCGCGCAGACGATCCGCCTCCGCGTGGGCGGCATCGATGATGCGCTCCGCCTCGGACTTCGCGGCGCCGACGACCTCGGTCTCGGAGACCAGCCGCTGCTGCTCGGCGATGCCGTCGGCCACCGACTTGTCGTAGGAGTTGTTGGCCGCGTCGATGGTGCGCTGGGCCTCGGCCCGCGCCCGGCCGGTGACGGCCTCGAACTCGCGAGCAGCGCTCGTCTGCAGGCGATGGGCCTCCTCGGAGGCATCCCCGACCAGCGAGTTCGAGTGCGCGCTCGCCTCGTCGACCATTCGGTCGGCCTGCGCCTTCGCCTCGGACAGAATCCGGTCCGCCTCGGCGCGGGCGTGCGCGAGAACGGCCTCGGACTCCGAATCCGCCTTCGCCACCGTCGTCTCGGCATGCTCGCGGGCATCGCCGATGAGCGTGTCGCGCTGATCGAGCACGTCCTGCGCGTCGTCGAGCTCGCCGGGGATGGAGTCCTTGATGTCGTCGAGGAGTTCCAGCACATCGCCGCGCGGGACGACGCAGCCTGCGGTCATCGGCACACTCCGTGCCTCTTCGACGATCGCGACCAGCTCGTCGAGAGCCTCAAATACCCGGTACACAGCCACCCCAATCCGGCGCTTGCCTGGTTGCAACAGTTGGTGAATCTGTGACTATTGTGCCGAATGGTGCGTCTGTGACTCGTGAAGCGCGTGGGGTGTGTCGCAGCGGGTGTCCGATCAGGCCGTCAGCTCGCCGGACAGTCGACCCAGCAATCGGCCGTGCACGTGTTTCGACAGGAACGGCGAGACGTCGCCTCCCAATTTCGCCACCTCTTTGACGAGCGAACTCGACACGTGCGCGAACCGCGGGTCGGTGAGCAGGAAAACGGTCTCCACGTCGGCGAGTTCGCGATTCATCTGGGCCATCGGCACCTCGTAGTCGAAGTCCACCGCGGAACGCAGTCCCTTCACGATCGTGTGGATCGACTCCTGGCGTAGATAGTCGACGAGGAGGCCCTCCCACCGATCGACCCGCACGTTCGGGATGTCGGCGCAGTCCTCCTCGATGAGTGCGATACGCTCGTCGACCGCGAACATGCCGCGCTTGTTGGGATTGACCACCACCGTGATCACGACCTCGTCGAAACACGCCGCAGCGCGTTCGACCACGTATCGGTGACCGAGGGTGAAGGGATCGAAGGAACCGGGACACGCAGCCGTCGTCATAGTCCGAACCTACCGGTCAGACCAGGCGGCCGATCTCCACCCGGGTGTCTCCGTAGGACTTGTCGACGACCACCTCGTAGTCCGACGGCCAGACCTCTCCGATGGACCGCGCCGACCGTTCGACGACCACCAGCGCGTCGTCGTCCAGATGTGCGGTCAGCAGGGTCAGGTCCTCGGTGATCCGTTCGGCGACGACGTCGTACGGCGGGTCGGCGAAGACCACTCCGAAGCGCCGTTCCGGGGCGCCGGCGAGGTAGGCGGACACCGCACGCGTATGTACGGTGGCGTTCGAGGCCACCCCGCAGGCCCGCACGTTCGCGGCGATCGTGGCGGCGGCCCGGCGGCCGGAGTCGACGAACGTCGCCCCGGCGGCCCCCCGTGAGATCGCCTCGAGCCCCAGCGCCCCCGACCCCGCATACAGATCGAGCACCCAGAGGCCGTCCAGGTCGGATCTGGCGGCGAGCATGTTGAACACCGACTCGCGAACCCGGTCCGACGTGGGTCGGGTGCCCTCTCCCGGAACGCGCAGCCGGCGACCCCCCAAGCGGCCGGCGATGATCCTCGTCATGAAGCCATTCTGCAACCCGGGAAGCCGCCCGAACCAATCGTGAATCACGTCTTTGTGACCCACTTCACATTGCATGTCTGATCAGGGACAAGGTAGGTGTTCCGCGGACCAATTTCCGCAGGTACATGACTTCGCCGACACGCGTTGTTAACGTCGAATGCGTTATGAGCCCTTCCCAAACAAGAACGGCCCCAACAACCACCCTCGCCCTCGACTATCGGACACCCACAGTCGACGACGGCACTCGCCTCTGGGAAATCGCTTCGGACTCAAAGGTTCTCGACGTCAACTCGAGCTACTCCTACGTCCTGTGGTGCCACGATTTCGCCACCACGTCCATCGTCGCCGAAGTAGACGGTCGCGCAGTCGGTTTCGTCACCGGCTACCGTCGGCAGAGCGATCCGTCCACCCTCATGGTGTGGCAGGTCGCCGTCGACGACGACGTCCGTGGACACGGCATCGCCGCGACGATGCTCCACCAGCTGTTCGATCGCGTCAACCAGCAGGGCATGGTGGCCATGCACACGACCATCAGCCCGGACAACATCCCGTCGCAGCGCTTGTTCGCATCGGTCGCCAAGGCTCGCGGACTCCGCTTCGAACGCCGGGATCTATTCGCTGCCAACACGTTCCCCGACTCTCATGAGCCGGAGGACCTCTACATGCTCGAACCGGAGATCCCCGAGCCCTGAGGTTCTGAGCACTGGGTCCGCCTGCGCAGACCGCAGGTGGACGCTGCACGTCCGGGCTTCCGGCCCGCACACCACTTGTCGGACACAGACCCCGTGATCGATTGTCCCCGACGACATCTCGACCATCGCCGACCCCGCCCCGTGGGACCCATCCGGTCCGGCGATCGCAACGAAGCGAATGACGAGCCGGGCACACCTGAAAAGCCCCACATTGTCACACCAGAAGGAAGCACCAGACATGCAACTTCTCGACACCAAGATCGATGACGCCATCTTCACCACCCATGAGTCCGAGGTGCGCAGCTACTGCCGCAACTGGCCTGCCGTCTTCACCACCGCCAAGGGCTCGCACATCAAGGACCAAGACGGGCGCGAGTACCTGGACTTCTTCGCCGGCGCCGGTTCGCTGAACTACGGCCACAACAACCCGGTCCTGAAGAAGGCGCTCCTCGAGTACATCGAGGCCGACGGCATCACCCACGGCCTCGACATGGCGACCGCCGCCAAGGGGAACTTCATCGAGAAGTTCACCAGCCACATCCTCGAGCCGCGCGGCCTCGACTACAAGATCCAGTTCCCCGGACCGACGGGCACCAACGCGGTCGAGTCGGCGCTGAAGCTGGCCCGCAAGGTGACCGGACGTACGTCGATCATCAGCTTCACCAACGCTTTTCACGGCATGACCCTCGGGTCGCTGTCGGTGACCGGAAACTCGATGAAGCGCGCCGGCGCCGGTATCCCCCTCGTCCACGCGACCCCGATGCCGTTCGACAACTACTTCGACGGTGTCATGGAGGACTTCCACTGGTTCGAGCGCGTGCTCGACGACTCGGGCAGCGGCCTGAACCGTCCGGCAGCGGTCATCGTGGAGACGGTCCAGGGTGAGGGCGGCGTCAACGTGGCCCGCGCCGAGTGGCTGCGCGCCCTCTCCGAGCTCTGCGAGCGTCGCGACATCCTGCTGATCGTCGACGACGTGCAGATGGGCTGTGGCCGCACCGGCGAGTTCTTCTCGTTCGAGGAAGCCGGCATCAAGCCCGACATCGTCACGCTGTCGAAGTCGATCAGCGGTTACGGCCTGCCGTTCGCGCTGACCCTGTTCAAGCCCGAGCTCGACGTGTGGACCCCCGGCGAGCACAACGGGACCTTCCGCGGCAACAATCCCGCGTTCGTCACCGCCGCCAAGGCCATCGAGACCTACTGGGCCGATGACGCGCTGACCCGCGACATCCATGCCAAGGGTGAGCGGATCCACGAGGTCTTCACCGACCTGTGCAGCCGCTACGACGGCATCTCCACCCGCGGTCGCGGCATGGTGCGCGGACTCGCCTTCGACGACCACACCGCCGCCGGCAAGGTCTGCGCGCAGGCCTTCGGCGCGGGGCTCCTGGCCGAGACGTCGGGTCCGTCCGACGAGGTCGTCAAGCTGCTCCCGCCGCTGACCATCTCCCGCGAGGATCTCGACCGCGGCCTGACCATCCTGTCCGACGCAGTCAAGGAGGTGATCGGATGATCGTCCGCACCACAGAAGAGATCACCGGTACCGAACGCGAGGTCGCCGACCCGAAGGGGAACTGGGTCTCCAAGCGCATCGTGCTCGGCGGCGACCAGGTGGGCTTCTCGTTCCACGAGACCACCATCAAGGCCGGTTCGGTGAACGAATTCCACTACGCCAATCACGTCGAGGCGGTCTGGCTCGTCGAGGGCACCGGCAACCTGCTCGATCGCGAGACGGGCGAGACCTATCCCCTGGCGCCCGGCACCATGTACCTGCTCAACGGACACGAGCGCCACACGGTGACCGCCGACACGCAGATGCGCATGCTGTGCGTGTTCAACCCGCCGGTCGTCGGCACCGAGGTGCATGACGAGAACGGCGTGTATCCGCTGGTGGCCGTGCCGCAGCCGTCCGGGAAGCACGCCGAGGAACCCGTTTCCTGACGTCCGCACCCCTCGCGGTCCGCACATCCGAGCACGCACCCTGCCTATCCTGGGCAGGGTGCGTACTCGTCTTCAGCTCGGCTCCACCCCGGCCGAGCACACCCCGCTCGACGACGACGTCGCGGACCGGATCGCGCTGGCCGCCGACATCCTCGCCGGCCGCCGTTTCGCGGTGCTCACCGGAGCGGGCATCTCCACCGATTCCGGTATTCCCGACTACCGGAGCCCCGGGTCGCCGCCGCGGACCCCGATGACCCTCGAGATGTTCCTGTCCTCCGCCGACTTCCGGCGGCACTACTGGGCCCGCAATCACCTCGGCTGGCGGCACATGGACGCCGCGGTCCCCAACCGCGCTCATCTCGCACTGACCGGGCTACAGCAGCGCGGGTGGCTCTCCCGGGTCCTGACGCAGAACGTCGACATGCTGCACACCAAGGCCGGCACACGCGGGGTCATCGAGCTGCACGGGTGTTACGGACGAGTCCGCTGCCTCGACTGCGACTGGCGGATCTCGCGGCACCGCCTCGCCGATCTCCTCGAGGAGGTCAACATCGAGTTCGCCCGGCGGGTCCGCGGGCGCGGGGCCATCGAGGTCGCCCCCGATGCCGATGCCACCCTGTCGGACACATCGGACTTCGTGATGATCGACTGCCCGAACTGTGGCGGCATCCTCAAGCCCGACATCGTCTACTTCGGCGAGACCGTCGCCAAAGACGTTGTGGACGAGTCATATTCGGTGGTCGACGATGCCGACGCCCTGGTGGTCGTCGGATCGTCACTCACCGTCATGTCCGGTCTGCGGTTCGCCCGGCGGGCACACCGCGCCGGCAAGCCGCTGATCATCGTCAACCGGGGAGTGACGCGTGCCGATGAGATCGCGGCCCTGAAGATCGATCACGAGGCCGGCTTCGTTCTCCCGGCGCTGGCGACCTTCTGACATCCGAGCGACGAGCTCAGCGCGAGACGACCACCAGATCGTCCGCGTGGACCACCGGACGCTGCAGCTCGGGCGGGAGGTCGCGCGTGGAACGACCGACCATCGACGTCACGTCGTCGACACCGTAGGCCGCGACTCCCCTGGCCCGAACGGTGTCGTATCGGTCGACGAGTTCGACGACGTCGCCCTCGAAGAACCTGCCCGTCACCCCGACGATCCCCGCGGCGAGCAGGGAACGCCGTTTGCGCGACACCGCATCGACCGCTCCGTCGTCGAGCGCGATCCGGCCCCGCGCGTCGGCGGCGTGACGCACCCAGAAGCGCCGGGCGGACAGTCGCTCGGGTCGCGCGGCGAACACCGTCCCCACCGAGGCGTCGGCCAGCGCCTGAGCCGCCGACGAGGCGGCCGCCAGCAGCACGGGCACGCCGGCATCGGCCGACAACCGTGCGGCGGCCAGCTTGGACGCCATGCCGCCGGTGCCCAGCGCGCCGCCGGATCCGGCGATCACCCCGTCGAGATCCTCGGGGCCGTTGACCTCCGGGATCAGCCGGGCACGCCGTCCGTCGACGCCGACCTTGCGCGGATCGCCGTCGTACAGGCCGTCGACATCGGAGAGCAGGATGAGTGCATCGGCTCCCGACAGATGGGCGACGAGCGCGGCGAGGCGGTCGTTGTCGCCGAAGCGGATCTCGTTGGTGGCCACGGTGTCGTTCTCGTTGACCACCGCGACGGCGCCGAGCGAACGCAGACGGTCAAGCGTCCGTTGCGCATTCGCGTGATGACTGCGGTTGGAGATGTCGTCGGCGGTGAGCAGGACCTGACCGACCGTGCGGCCGTACCGAGCGAACGACGTACCCCACGCGTGCGCGAGGGCCAGCTGCCCGACGCTGGCCGCCGCCTGCTTGGTGGCCAGATCAGTGGGCCGTCGCTTGAGGCCGAGGGGTGCGATCCCGGCGCCGATGGCCCCCGAGGACACGACGATCACATCCGACCCGGCCCGCATCCGGGCCTCGAGGGCGTCGGCCAGGGCGTCGAGTCGGTTGCGGTCGAGTCCCTCGGTGAGGTCTGTCAGCGCCGACGACCCGATCTTCACGACCACGCTGCGCGCGTGGGCGATCCGGTCGCGCACCGATCCGTCGTGGAGGCGATCGACGGAGCCGGCGGTCACGGGAGGTCCCGCTCCCCGCCGTCCTCGTCCGGCAGGCCGCGCCGCAGGCGTCGGGCCTGCTTGCGTTCGGCGGCCCCCACGCGATCGGAGCGGTCGAGGCGGATGTCGGTGCCGCGGCCGGTGATCGGGACGTCGTCGCCCATGGGTGTCGACGGTTCCCAGTCGAACGTGACCGCACCGATGGTGACGGGCGCACCCGGTTGCGCGCCCCGCTTCACCAGTTCGTCTTCGACGCCGAGACGGTTGAGCCGGTCGGCCAGGTAGCCCACGGCCTCGTCGTTGTCGAACTGGGTCTGCGCGATCCAGCGTTCCGGGCGTGCGCCGCGGACGATGAACCCGCCCTCGTTGTCGGGATCGGCCTCGATCGTGAAGCCCGTGTCGTCGACGGCCTTGGGCCGGATGATCGCACGCCGGGCAACCTTGGCGGGCTGGGACTCCCGGTACTCGCGCACCATGCGTGCCAGTGCGAAGGTGAGCTCGCGCAGACCTTCGTGGGCGACCGCCGAGATCCGGAACACCGGCCAACCGCGTTCGGCCAGTTCGGGTTCGATCAGATCGGCGAGCTCGGCGGCGTCGGGTACGTCCAGCTTGTTGAGGATCACCACACGCGGGCGAGAGGCGAGGTCGCCGAGTCCGTGATCGTCGTCGAGTGCCGGGACGTAGGCGGCCAGCTCGGCCTCCAGCGCGTCGATGTCGGAGATCGGGTCACGCCCGGGTTCCAGTGTGGCGCAATCGACGACGTGCGCGAGCACCGCGCAGCGCTCGAGGTGTCGGAGGAACTCCAGTCCGAGTCCGCGGCCGGTCGAGGCGCCCGGGATCAGACCGGGGACGTCGGCGATGGTGAAGACGTCGCCGGCGGTCTGCACGACCCCGAGGTTCGGGACGAGCGTGGTGAAGGGGTAATCCGCGATCTTCGGTTTCGCGGCCGAGAGCACCGACACGAGCGAGGACTTGCCCGCCGACGGGAACCCCACGAGGCCGACATCGGCCACGGACTTGAGTTCGAGAACGAGCGAACGCTGTTGGCCCTCCTCCCCCAGCAAGGCGAAGCCGGGGGCCTTGCGGGCCTTCGACGCGAGCGCCGCATTCCCCAGTCCGCCCCGACCGCCCTGCGCGGCTTCGAAGACCGCACCCTCCCCGACCAGGTCGGCGAGGATCGTGCCGCGCTCGTCGAGGACGACCGTGCCGTCGGGCACCTTGAGGACGAGGTCGCCTCCGGTGGCACCGTCACGGTTGTCGCCGGCTCCGGGCTTGCCGTTCGACGCCTTGGCGTGCGGGTGGAAGTGGAAGTCGAGCAGGGTGTGCACCTGGGGGTCGACGACGAGGCGCACCGAGCCGCCGTTGCCGCCGTTGCCGCCGTCCGGTCCGCCGAGAGGCTTGAACTTCTCGCGATGGACCGACGCGCAGCCGTGGCCGCCGTTCCCCGCGGCGACGTGAATGGTCACGCGGTCGACGAACCGAGACATCGAAATCCTTCTTCCGTCAAAAAAGAACAGGGCGGGCGGGGTACGCGATGACCCTGCCCGCCCTGTGTAGAGCTGTGTCGTGCCGGTTGCTCAGGTCAGACCGAAGCGGTTTCCGGGACGATGTTGACCGTCTTGCGGCCACGCTTGGAGCCGAACTCCACCGCGCCCGCGGCCAGCGCGAACAGGGTGTCGTCGCCACCGCGACCCACGTTGACGCCGGGGTGGAACTTGGTGCCGCGCTGGCGGACCAGGATCTCGCCTGCGCTCACCTGCTGGCCGCCGAAGCGCTTCACGCCGAGTCGCTGGGCGTTGGAATCGCGACCGTTGCGCGAGCTGGACGCGCCCTTCTTGTGTGCCATGTGTCAGTCCTCCTGGGGTCTTCTCGAAGCTGGTCGAACTACTTGATGCCGGTGACCTTGAGGACCGTCAGCTTCTGACGGTGACCCTGGCGCTTGTGGTAGCCGGTCTTGTTCTTGAACTTGTGGATGCGGATCTTGGGGCCCTTGACGTGGTCGACGACCTCGCCGGTGACCGAGATCTTGGCCAGCTTGTCGGCATCGGTGGTCAGGTTCGACCCGTCGACGACCAACGCGACCGGCAGGCTCACCGTGCTGCCGATCTCTCCGTCGATCTTCTCGACCTTCACAGTGTCGCCCTCAGCGACCTTGTACTGCTTTCCGCCGGTCTTGACGATCGCGTACGTTGCCATCGAAGTATTCCTCTTACTCGTCTACTCGGACCCTCGGGGCGCGGGCGCTCCTGGGGCGTTTGTGTTGTGCGTGCCGGGGCGGGCCGCAGGGCACCCAGTCACGTGGCCGGGAAGCTGCGGTTCGCACCAGAGGGCCTGCCGACGGGATTCGCACCGTTGCTGTGCCGAAGCGGGCAGAACAGCGCAGACCCTCCGCGGGAGGCGACTTTCCAAGGTTACGGGAATGTCGGCGGTCGGGTCAAACTCACCCGACGCCGGCCCGTCACCGTCCGGCCACCGCCCCTCAGTCGTCGGCCGGCGGTGGTCCCGCGGGACGCCCGGCGCCGCGTTTACGCGGTCGGCGCCGGACCGCGACCGCCGTCTCCGGAGTTCCGGAGGAGACCGGCCCCGAGGTCGTCAGCGGGGTGTCCGGGACCACGTCCACCGCGGTCATCACCACGTTCTCGGGTGCCGTGGTCGTCTGGGCCGGACGACGGACGACCCGACGCCGTCGTCGCGCCGGCGCCTGACCGTCGGACGCGGCGGTCCCGGCAGCCGCCGGTTCCGGCGCTTCCCGTTCGGTCGTGTCCGCTTCCGCCTCGACCGGTTGTGCCCCGACCGGCTCCGCGGAAGTGTCGGCGGCCGGAGTCGAGCTGTCCGCAGCTGCGTCCGACTCGGCGTCGGTGACCGGCTGCCCGGCCGGCGCGTCGACGCCCGGTGCCGCGTCTTCGCCGGAACCGCGCGGCGTGTCACGATCCGGCTGATCTCCGCCGTTGTCCTCGGCGTGCTCGTCGTCGTGGGAGTGCGCGGCCATCGCCCGGAACATCGGATGCTCGGCGGGCTTGTGGGCCGGCGCGACCGCCGGAGCGGCCTCCGGCTGTGCGTCGGCCTTCTTCTTGCCGCGACGCGACCGCTTCGAGCCCGAGCCCTCCCCCCGCGAGGAGTCCTCGGTCTTCACCTCGACGGGATTCGCGTGCACGATGATGCCCCGGCCGCTGCATGCCGTGCAGGTGGTCGAGAAGGCTTCGAGCAGACCCGTTCCCAGGCGTTTGCGGGTCATCTGGACGAGACCGAGCGAGGTCACCTCGGAGACCTGGTGGCGGGTGCGATCACGAGCGAGGGCCTCGGTGAGCCTGCGCAGCACCAGATCCCGGTTGGACTCGAGGACCATGTCGATGAAGTCGACGATGATCATGCCGCCGATGTCGCGCAGCCGCATCTGGCGCACGATCTCCTCGGCGGCCTCGAGGTTGTTGCGCGTCACCGTCTCCTCGAGGTTGCCCCCCGAGCCGGTGAACTTGCCGGTGTTCACGTCGACGACGGTCATCGCCTCGGTGTGCTCGATGATCAGCGTGCCGCCGGACGGCAGCCACACCTTGCGGTCGAGCGCCTTCGCGAGCTGCTCGTCGATGCGATGCACCACGAACGAATCCGGCGCGTCGGCGTGCGGCTTGTCGAACTTCTCGACACGCTCCATCAGGTCCGACGCCACCGAGCTGACGTAGCCCTCGACCAGGTTCCAGGCCTTGTCGCCCTCGACGACGAGCTTCTTGAAGTCCTCGTTGAACAGGTCCCGGACCACACGCACCAGGAGATCGGGCTCCTCGTACAGCGGTTTGGGGTTCGACGACCCGCCCTTCTTCGCCTGTGCGACCGCCTCGTCGATGGTCTTCCACTGCGACTCGAGGCGTGCGATGTCGGCTCCGAGTTCCTCGGCGCTGACCCCCTCCGAGGCGGTGCGGATGATGACGCCGGCCTCGTCGGGGACGAGCTTGGCCAGGATCTGCTTGAGACGCTTGCGTTCGACGTCGGGCAGCTTGCGGCTGATCCCGGTCGACGAACCACCGGGCACATACACCAGGTAGCGACCGGCGAGGGAGATCTGGGTGGTCAGGCGGGCGCCCTTGTGCCCGACCGGGTCCTTGCTGACCTGGACGAGGACATTGTCGCCCGGCTTGAGTGCCTGTTCGATCTTGCGCGAACCGCCGTCGAGTCCGGCGGCGTCCCAGTTTACCTCGCCCGCGTACAGCACGCCGTTGCGTCCGCGACCGATGTCGACGAACGCGGCTTCCATGCCCGGCAGGACGTTCTGAACCCGACCGAGGTAGATGTTGCCGACCATCGACGACGACGTCGCGGTGGTGACGAAGTGTTCGACGAGGACGCCGTCCTCGAGGACCGCGACCTGGGTGTAGTCCTCGACCGCGGCGTGTTCGTGCCCGTCGTTGCCGGAGATGCGACTGTTGGCGCTGCGTTCCCGGACGACCATGACACGGTCGACTGCCTCGCGGCGCGCGAGGAACTCCGACTCGGTCAGGATCGGCGGCCGACGGCGACCGGCATCGCGGCCGTCGCGACGACGCTGACGCTTGGCCTCCAGGCGGGTCGAACCCGAGATGCCCTGCACCTCGTCGCGGGCCCGCTTGCTGCGCGGCTCACGCTCGTGCACCACCGTGTTCGGCGGATCGTCGGGAGACGCCTCGTCGGCCTCGCCCCCGCCCTTGCGGCGGCGCCGCCGGCGCCGGCGGCGGGTCGACGACGAATCGCCGTTGTCATCGTCGCCGGACGCGTCGTCACCGTCATCATCACCGGTGTCGGCGTCGTCGCCGGCCTCGTCGGTGCGGCCGCTCGATGCACCCGCGGACTCGGCGTCGGCCGACTTCTCCGAACCCGACCTGCGACTGCGGCGCCGTGTGCGCTTCCCCGACGGGCGGCCCTCATCCGAGCGTGACTCGTCGGCCGACTCGTCCTCGGACGAGCTGTCCTCGGAGTCCGTCTCACCGGCGGTGCTGTCGGAATCACGGGTCGCGTCATCGCTCGACGCGTCGGTACCGGCGGAGTCGTCGGCGTCCGACTCGTCGGAGTCGGACTCGCCGTCTCCGCCCTGGTCGCCTCGACCGCGTCCGCGACCACGACGCCCACGACGACGACGGCGGCTCCGACCCGAACCCGAATCGTCCGCAGAATCGTCGTCGTTCGAATCCTCGGCGTTCGAATCCTCGGCGTTCGAGCCGGTGGCATTCGAATCGGAGGCATTCGAATCGGAGGCATCGTCGGCCTTCGACTCGTCGGCCACCGGCCTGTCCGCCGCTTCGCCAGCCCCGGATTCGGGTGACGCGGCCTCGGTTGTCACGGCCTGGGAGGTCGGGGCCTCGGAGGTCGTGGAGCCGGCCGACTCGTCGTCGGTGGTCGCCTCAGGGGCATTCGCGTCGGCCTTGGCCTTCGCGCGCCCGGACCGGGCGGAACGGGGCTTCTCGGCCGGGGCCTGCGGCTGCAAGAACAGCGGTTGCACGCCGGCAGATGGCTCGGCCTCGCCTGCTGACGGCGCCACCGGCGCGTTGTACTGCGCCGACGCCGCCGAAAACAGTGTCGGGGCCTCCGCTGCCGGCGTCGAGCCGGCCTCGTCCGCCGACGTCTCCGTCGGCGACGGGATCGGTTCGGTCTCCTCGACCGCGGCCGGCGCCGGAGCGGCTGAACCGGTCCCGGTTGTTTCCACCTGGGCTGATTCGGCCTGGGCAGATCGGGCCTCGGCTGTTTCGGCCTGGACCGGCGTGGACTCCGCCGCCGGAGCCTCGCCCGGGCCGTCTGCGGCCGGCGGGGTCTGCGCCGGCGTCGCCGCGGTCTCGTCGACCCCGGCGCGGACCCGGTCGGCCACGGCTTTCGCCAGGTCGCGTTCGACGCTGGACTGCGGGCTGCGGGTCTGCACACCGAGGCTCGCCAGGTGAGCCAGCACCTGTCGGCTCGTCAGGCCCAAGAAGCGCGCCAGGGCGTGCACACGAAGTTTGCTGGGAAATTCCTCCGCCGATTCCGACGCTGCGTTCGCGTCAGCCGGCGACCCGTTGTCGGTCACTCAGTCTCCTCGAACCCCCGGGCGCGTCGGGCTGACGCGGCCACGCGAGGGTCTGCTCTGTGTCCCGGACCTGATCGGACCGGTGTTGTGTGGTCTGCGCGTCGTTGCGACGACCCGATCTGCGGGTCACCCGACGACGCTCTTGCTGTGTCGATGACCGCATCCCCGGACGCCTTCCACGCCACCGGGCACAGGAGAACCTGAGTGTTCGGCTGCTGGCAGCAGTGCGAACTCGGTGGGGTCAGCTGCGGTTCCGTGGCGTCGCGATGCGTCGGTGACGCACCGCGACGCGCCGGAACCAGGGCGCGTCATCCGGTTGCCGTCGACAAAGTGTGTCGGCGATAACTGCACAAGTATCCCACACCGCGGTCGGATGACCGCAAAGGATGAGCGTTTGACGGCGCGCGTCGAGCTGACGAACCTGTTTCAGCCCGTGAGACCGGGGAACCAGAGCGCGATCTCACGCCCCGCCGATTCGGGCGAATCGGACCCGTGGACCAGGTTGTACTGAGTGTTGAGGGCGAAGTCGGCACGGATGGTTCCGGGCACGGCCTTCTCCACCGGATCGGTGCCGCCGGCGATCTGCCGGAACGCGGCCACCGCGCGGTCCCCCTCGAGGACCGCCGCGACCAGCGGACCCGAGGTGATGAACTCGAGCAGCGAGGGATAGAACGGTTTTCCCTCGTGCTCGGCGTAGTGCCCGCGGGCGACCGCGTCGTCCGCGGTCTTGAGCTCGAGTGCCACCAAGGTCAGTCCCTTGCGCTCGATACGGCTGATGATGTCGCCGACGAGGCCGCGTTCGACGCCGTCCGGCTTGATGAGTACGAGAGTGCGTTCAGTCACGACTGACACCCTATCGACCGGTGACGCTTCCGCACCGGTCAGGAGCAGTACTCACCCGCGACCGGGAAGAAACCGTAATTGAACAGGCTGCCGGTTCGGGACCGCGGATCGACGACCACCTGGATGCAACCGCCCGGTGAGGCGAGAGCCCCGGCCAACGCGAGGTCGAACTGTTGCGCCAGACCGAGATTCGCGGGCCGGTACTGAGCGGGTACCGGCAGGCCGGCGATCGCCTCGGGCGCCTTCATCGACGCGGCACGCTCGGTGATCGCGTGCGTGGCGACGTAGCTGTACTCCCCCGGCCCGACCGGAACCGGCGCACCGGCTTCCGGCGCACCCGTGAGGTTCACGATCGCGAGCGGGGCCTGTTCGTCCTCGGGCGCGGCGGCGGCCGTCGCCGGGACGGTCAGCGCGAGTGCCGCGGCGGCGAGCAGAACCGCGGGCAACGCGGAGCGGCGGGTGCGGTCGGAGATGACGGTCCGGGAGAGCTGGAACTGCACGTATGTCCTCACATCGGGTATAGCGGGAAGTGGTTCGACAGGCTGCGAGGAACGACCTATCGCCCCCGCGGCTTGGGCCATTGTTGCAGCCGACCCGCCGGGCCGCCCCGGTTCGGCGGTAACGGTCCGGCCACAGCTCTTGCGGCCACCAAAGCCCGTACTGAGCACCGCGAACACGGCTGGTCAGGCGCCCATGATGGACGGTGCCGAACCGCTCCCGCTAGTCGATCGGCTCCTGGCCGGGCAGCATTCCGCGCTCGACGCGTTTCTCGACATCGCCCTTGATGTAGCGGATGTAGAGCCAGACCGACCCGAAGACGACGCCCACCACCGCGATCGACCAGTGGAAGACCCCGCCGGCGATCACGACGATCTGCAAGCCGAGGTCGAGGTTGATGGCATACGGCCTGCCCTGCATCCCCGCGGCGACGATCATCGCGATGACGACCACCGTGAGATAACCACCGGATAACCAGGTCAGCCCATCGCCCAGGCGCCACACGATCGGGAAGGCCAGGATCATGACGATGACCTCGAGGATCATCGTGCCGGCCATCACGCCGCGCAGCCCCTTCCACGGATCGTTCGTGGGTGGGGTGTATCGGGTGGTCATGAAGGTTCCTTCCCGAAAAGGGTTCGCGCGGCGCCTGCGGTCACGACGGACCCGGTGATGACCACGCCCGCGCCCGACACACGCTCCCCGTCGGCTTCCTCGGCCAGGGCGATGGCCTCTTCGACGGCGTCGGGCAGGAAGGGTTTGACGACGACGCGGTCGTCACCGAACACCTCGCGCGCGTACTCCGCGAGCGTCTCGGGGTCGAGGGCGCGCGGTGATCCGTTGTCGGTGACGACGACCGCGTCGAGCACCGGCTCCAGGGCCTCGAGGACCCCGCGGGCGTCTTTGTCGCCGAGCACGCCGACCACGCCGACGAGACGGCGGAAGTCGAATTCCTCGGCCAGGGCCTGCGCCAGTGCGGCCGCTCCGTGCGGGTTGTGTGCCGCGTCGGCGAACACCGTCGGCGCGCTGCGCAACCGCTCGAGCCGCCCGGGGTTGTCGACCGTCGCGAAACCCGCGCGGACGGCGTCGATGTCGAGTTGCCGATCGGCACCCGCACCGAAGAACGCCTCCACCGCCGCGAGGGCCAGCGCGGCGTTCGCCGCCTGGTGCGCGCCGTGCAACGGCACGAAGATCTCGTCGTAGACACCACCGAGCCCCTGGATGGTCAGCATCTGTCCGCCCACCGCGATGCCCGCGTCGAGGACCGCGAACTCCGAACCCTGGCGGGCGACGATGGTGCCCGCGTCGACGGCCGCGCGCAGCAGCACGTCCATGACCTCGGGGCTCTGTTCGGCGATCACCGTGACGGGGTCGACGGTTCCGGCGACATCGGGTTCGGCGGCCTTGATGATTCCCGCCTTCTCCCCCGCGATCGCGGTCAGGGTGTCGCCGAGATAGTCCGCGTGATCCATCGCGATCGGCGTGATGACCGAGACCGTGCCGTCGATGACGTTGGTCGCGTCCCAGCGTCCGCCCATACCGGTCTCGACGACGGCCACGTCGACCGGCGCCTCGGCGAACACCGCGTACGCCATCGCGGTCAAGACCTCGAACTTGCTCATCCGCGGCCCACCCGCGGCGGTCGACGAATCGTCGACCATGGTGATGTACGGCTCGAGTTCCCGATAGGTGTCGATGTACGTGCGGGCCGCAATGGGCTTGCCGTCCACCGAGATCCGCTCGGTGACGCGTTGCAGGTGCGGACTCGTGATCCGTCCGGTGCGCCGGTGCAACGCCGACAGCAGGGCATCGACCATGCGGGTGACCGATGTCTTGCCGTTCGTCCCGGCGATGTGGATCGCCGGGTACCCGTGCTGCGGAGAACCGAGCAGGTCCATGAGCGTGGCGATGCGGGTCAGCGACGGCTCGATCTTCGTCTCGGGCCACCGGGTGTCGAGTTCGGCCTCGACCTCGGCGAGTTCGGCGAGATCGTCGGCGCTGTCGGTGACGCGCAACCGAGCCGGCTCGGCATCCGGATCCGGTTCGTCCTCTCCCAGGATCGCGGACAGACCCAGGGGGTCGCCCGCCGCATCCATTCCCAGGACGGCGGGATCCTCTTCGGGAAAGCCGGTGTCGTCGCTCACGCGCCGGCCAGACTCGCCAGCTTCGCGCTCAGCCGTTCGACCTCTTCGGTCGCAATCCGTTGACGATCCCGGATCTTGGCGACCACGTAGTCGGGAGCCTTGGACAAGAACTGCTCGTTGCCCAGTTTCGCCGACGTCGTCGACAGTTCCTTCTCGGCGACCGCCAGGTCCTTGGTGAGCCGCTTGCGTTCGGCTTCGACGTCGACGGTGCCCGAGGTGTCGATCGCGACGACCACCGTCGCGACGCTGAGGCGGACCTCGATGGTCGCGGTGGCACCGAAACCGGGGCCGGCCGGGTCGAGGCGCGCCAACGAGGTCACGTACGGCAGCAGCGGTTCGAGCCCGGCTTCGCCGAGCCCGTCGAATTGCACGGCGACGCGCTGGCCGGGACGCAGACCCTGATCGCTGCGAAAACGCCGGACCTCGGTGATCAACCGCTGCAGATCGTCCACGCGGGCTGCCGAATCCGACGACCAGTCACGTCCGGAGGTGGTCGGCCACGGCGCGATCACCAGCGATTCGCCCCCGGTGAGTGCCTTCCAGAGCACCTCGGTGACGAACGGCATCACCGGCGACAACGCCCGCAGCAGCGGGTCGAGGACCGCGCCGAGCACGAGAGCGGTTGCCTCCGAACGCTTCTCGTCGTTCTCGGCGATCTGCACCTTCGCCAGTTCGAGGTACCAGTCACACACCTCGTCCCACGCGAAGTGGTAGAGCGCCTCGCAGGCCTTGGAGAACTCGTAGGACTCGAATCCGGCGTCGATCTCGGCGAGCACCTCGTCCAGGCGGCCGAGAATCCACCGGTCGGCGTCGGTCAGCGCCTCGGCATCAGGCAGTTCACCGAGCTTCGCGCCGTTCATCAGCGCGAACTTGGTGGCGTTGTAGAGCTTCGTCGCGAAGTTGCGCGAGGACTGGGCGTGGTCCTCACCGACCGAGATGTCCGAGCCGGGATTGGCACCGCGGGCGAGCGTGAAGCGCAGGGCGTCGGCGCCGAAGCGCTCCACCCAGTCGAGCGGGTCGATGCCGTTGCCCTTGGACTTCGACATCTTGCGACCGTGTTCGTCGCGCACCAGCCCGTGCAGGAACAGGTTGTGGAACGGGATATCGTTGCCCGGCCCCAGATCCTTGCCGACATAGGTGCCGAACATCATCATGCGGGCCACCCAGAAGAACAGGATGTCGTACCCGGTGACGAGAACCGAGGTCGGATAGAACTTCTCGAGATCCGCGGTCTGGTCGGGCCAGCCCATGGTCGAGAACGGCCACAGCCCGGAGGAGAACCAGGTGTCCAGGACGTCGGTCTCCTGGACATAGCCCTCGGGGGCCTGCTCGTCGGGTCCGACGCACACCACGTCGCCGTCGGGTCCGTACCAGATCGGAATCCGGTGACCCCACCACAGCTGACGCGAGATGCACCAGTCGTGCATGTCGTCGACCCAGCTGAACCAGCGCGGCTCCATCGACGTCGGGTGGATCACCGTCGACCCGTCGCGCACCGCGTCGCCGGCCGCTGCGGCCAGCGTGGAGACCGCGACCCACCACTGCATCGACAGCCGTGGTTCGATCGGCTCACCGGTGCGCTCGGAGTGGCCGACGCTGTGCAGGTACGGACGCACCTCCTTGACGATGCGCCCCTGTTCGGCCAGCGCCTCACGCACCTTGACGCGCGCCTCGAACCGGTCCATGCCGTCGAATTCGGTTCCGGTGTCGGCGATCCGGGCCGACTCATCCATGATCGTCGGCATCGGGAGGTTGTGCCGCTGCCCGAGCGCGAAGTCGTTGGGGTCGTGCGCAGGAGTGATCTTCACTGCGCCACTGCCGAATTCGGGGTCCACATAGTCGTCGGCGACGATCGGGATCGTCCGGTCGACGAACGGATGCGGCAGCTCGGTACCGACCAGGTGGGCATAACGCTCGTCGTCGGGATGAACCGCGATCGCGGTGTCGCCGAGCATCGTCTCCAACCGGGTCGTCGCGACGACGATGTGGGGTTCGGTGTCGTCGAGCGATCCGTAACGGAAGCTGACGAGCTCGCCCTCCACGTCGGCGTAACTCACCTCGATGTCGCTGACGGCGGTCTTGAGGACCGGCGACCAGTTGACCAGACGTTCGGCCTGATAGATCAGCCCGTCGTCGAACATCTTCTTGAAGACGGTGTGCACCGCCCGCGACAGACCCTCGTCCATCGTGAAGCGTTCGCGCGACCAGTCGACGCTGTCGCCGAGCCGCCGCATCTGCTCACCGATGTTGCCGCTGATCTCGGCCTTCTCGGCCCACACGCGGTCGATGAACGCCTCCCGGCCGAGATCGTCACGCGTCTTGCCCTCGGCGGCGAGCTTGCGCTCGACCATCGTCTGCATCGCGATGGCCGCATGGTCCATGCCGGGCAGCCACAGCACCTCGTAGCCCTGCATGCGTCGACGACGCGAGAGCGCATCCATCAGGACGTGCTCGTAGGCGTGGCCCATGTGCAGGGAGCCGTTGACATTCGGCGGCGGGATCACGATGGAGAACGGCGGCTTGTCACTCGCCGCGTCCGCGGTGAAGTACCCGGCGTCCACCCAGCCCTGGTAAAGCGACGCCTCGTGCTCAGCGGGATCCCAGGACTTGGGCAACCCGGTCTCGGGTACGGCAGTCCGGGGCGACGCTGTCTCGGGCAACGCGGATGTCTGGTCGGGTGATGTCACGGGCGCTATTCTATGTTTTCGCCGGGCCGGACCTCGCCCGGGACCCGTCCGCGTGACCGCGCCCGCCGCTAGCCCGCCGACACGCGCAACCTGTGCAGGTCCTCGGGTGCGTTGACGTTGACGAGCCAGTCCGGATCGGAGATTCCGACACGGTGGGTGGTGAGTGCCTCGATCGCCCCCAGCATCCGTCGTTCGCCGCCGGCGACGATGTCGGCGATCAGTCCGGCCGCGTCCGTGCGGTAGATGCCCGCCATCGGATGATCCCGCTGCGCGTCGTGCGCAATGACCGCCTGAGTCGACCCGGTCACGCCCAGCCGCAACTCGTCGATGAGCTCCGGGGCGATGAGCGGCATGTCCGTGGCACACACGAACGCATACTCGGCGCCCGCGGCGGCAGCGGCGGACAGACCCGCGACGAGACCCCCGAGCGGGCCCGTCCCCTCCTGCTCGTCGGTCACCCAGCGCACCTTCGACGCATCGATACCCGGCGCCGCGCGATCCCGGATGTCGTCGACGCCGCGGAATGCGGCGGATGTCTCACCCGCGACGACCAGCACCGGATCGCACCGTTGGGACACCACGCGCACCACCCGGGCGAGCATCGGTTCGCCGTCCCAGTCCAGTGCGGCCTTGTCACTGCCCATACGCCGCGAGCGTCCGCCCGCGAGCACCAGGGCGGCGATCACCGATGTGTCCGATTCCGTGTGTTGAGTCACAGTGTCCAGTGTGCGCGATCTGGCGCACGGGCGGGGCAAGATGGACATCATGAGCAAGACTCACGACACCGAATCGATGGCGACGCACCCCGTCGACGAGCCGCACGAGGTCCGGCGCACGCACCGGAAGTCCTACGCCGCCGGAGTCCCGGCGGTCGCGGTCGCCCTCAAGCGCGGAGTCGAGCAGATGGGCGCACTCCGGACGGCACAGACCTTGATCAAGCTCAATCAGCGTGATGGGTTCGATTGTCCCGGCTGCGCCTGGCCGGAGACGCCGGGCCACCGCAAACACGCCGAGTTCTGCGAGAACGGCGCCAAGGCGGTCGCCGAGGAGGCCACGCGTCGAGCCGTCACCCCCGAGTTCTTCGCCGCCCACAGCGTCGACGACCTCCGGACACGCAGCGGCTACTGGCTCTCACAGCAGGGACGCCTGGCGCACCCGATGTATCTCGGTCCGGGTGACACCCACTACCGCCCGCTGAGCTGGGACGAGGCCAACGCGGTCATCGCCGACGAGTTCGCCGCGATGGACTCGCCGGACGAGGCCGTGTTCTACACGTCGGGTCGCACCAGCAACGAAGCCGCTTTCCTGTATCAGCTCTTCGCCCGAAGCCTGGGTACGAACAACCTCCCCGACTGCTCGAACATGTGCCACGAGTCCTCCGGCGCCGCTCTCGGCGCGTCGATCGGCATCGGCAAGGGTTCGGTCACCGTCCCCGATCTCGAGGCGGCCGACCTCATCCTCATCGCAGGCCAGAATCCCGGCACCAATCACCCGAGAATGCTCGCCACCCTGGAGAAGGCGAAGCACAACGGGGCCCGGATCGTGGCGATCAACCCGCTGCCCGAGGCAGGCCTGATGCGTTTCAAGGATCCGCAGAAGGTCGGCGGGGTCGTCGGCGCGGGTACCAAGCTGGCCGACGACTTCCTCCAGGTCCGGCTCGGGTCCGACATGGCTCTGTTCCGCGGCGTCGCACGTCTGCTCCGTGACGCCGAACGAGCCGCCCCCGGAACGGTTTTCGATCACCAGTTCCTCGACGAGTCGTGCGCCGGGGTCGAGGAGTACCTCGACCTGCTCGACGACGTCGACCTCGACCGGGTCGTCGAGGTCACCGGCGTGACCCGCACCCAGATCGACGAGCTCGCACGGACGGTCGCCACTTCGCGCCGCATCGTGCTGTGCTGGGCGATGGGCTTGACCCAGCACCGCCACGGCGTCGCGACGATCGCCGAGGGCACGAACGTGCTGCTCCTGCGCGGCATGATCGGCCGCGTCGGCGCCGGCCTCTGCCCCGTTCGCGGCCATTCGAATGTGCAGGGCGATCGCACCATGGGGATCTTCGAGAAGATGCCGGAGTCCTTCCTCGCTGCTCAGGACGCCGAGTTCGGCATCACGTCCCCACGCGAGCACGGGTACGACACCGTCGCCGCCATCACCGCGATGGCCGCCGGGAAGGTCCGCGTCTTCGTCGGGATGGGCGGCAATTTCGTATCCGCCTCACCCGACACCGAGGTCACCGCCGACGCCCTGCGGCGCTGCGCACTCACCGTGCACGTGTCCACCAAACTCAACGAATCCCACCTCGTCACCGGTCGTCGCGCACTCATCCTGCCCACCCTCGGGCGCACCGACCGGGACGTCATCGACGGTGTGGCACAACGTGTCTCGGTCGAGGACTCGATGTCGGCAGTGCACCTGTCCCGTGGGTCGCTGCCGCCGGTGTCGGCGCACCTGCGCAGTGAGGTCGCGATCATCTGCGACCTGGCGAACCGCGTTCTCGGTGCCGATCACCCGGTTCCGTGGCAGGAACTCAAGCGCGACTACGACCGCATCCGCGACCGGATCGAGCGGGTTGTACCCGGCTTCGATGACTTCAACATCCGCGTCCGCCGGAGTGACGGCTTCGTGCTGCCACACCCGCCCCGCGACACCCGGTCGTTCGACACCCCGAACGGCAAGGCCAACTTCGCAGTCCATCCCCTCGAATGGGTGGACGTCCCGGCCGACCGCCTCGTCCTGCAGACCCTCCGCAGCCATGACCAGTACAACACCACCGTCTACGGCCACGACGACCGTTATCGGGGCATCTCCGGCAACCGCCACATCGTGATGGTCAATCCCGACGACATCGCGTCCCTCGGCCTGCGCGCCGGGCAACTCGTCGACATCGTCTCGGAGTTCGACGGCGAGGCCGGAGTCGAGGAACGACGGGTCCGCGGCTTCGAGGTCGTCCCGTATGACACACCGCGCGGCAACGCGGCCGCGTACTACCCCGAGACCAACCCGCTGGTCCCGCTCGGATCGGTGGCCAAGGAGTCGAACACACCGGTCTCCAAGGCGGTGGTCATCCGCATCGAACCGGTCGAATCCGCCTAGCCGGAGACGACAGCAGCGAGCCCCGCCCGGAGGACCGGGCGGGGCTCGCTTGTCGTCGGTGAGTGGTGAGCTGCGGGTCAGGCGCTCTTGTCGCGACGTTCGTCGCTGGAGGCCTTTCGCGGCACGATCGTCGGAAGCACGTTGTCCCGGACGGTCTCACCGGTGACGACGACCTTCTCGACGTCGTCCCGGCTCGGGATGTCGTACATCACCGGCAGCAGGACCTCTTCCATGATGGCGCGCAGGCCACGGGCACCGGTCCCGCGGTGGATCGCCTGGTCGGCGACCGCCTCGAGTGCATCCTTGGTGAACTCCAGCTCCACGTTGTCCATGTCGAACAGCCGGGTGTACTGCTTCACCAGCGCGTTCTTCGGCTCGGAGAGGATGCTGACCAGCGAATCCTTGTCCAAGTTGGTCACCGAGGCCACGACCGGCAGGCGTCCGATGAACTCGGGGATCAGACCGAACTTGATCAGGTCCTCCGGCATCACATCGGCGAATTGATCCGATGTGTCGACCTCGTCCTTGCTCGCCACCTCGTTGCCGAAGCCGAGGCCGCGCTTGCCGATCCGCTCGGACACGATCTTCTCGAGGCCCGCGAATGCGCCGGCGACGATGAAGAGCACGTTCGTCGTGTCGATCTGGATGAACTCCTGATGCGGGTGCTTGCGCCCGCCCTGCGGCGGCACCGACGCCTGCGTACCCTCGAGGATCTTCAGGAGCGCCTGCTGCACACCTTCACCCGACACATCGCGGGTGATCGACGGGTTCTCGCTCTTGCGCGCGATCTTGTCGACCTCGTCGATGTAGATGATGCCGGTCTCGGCCCGCTTGACGTCGTAGTCGGCGGCCTGGATCAGCTTCAGCAGGATGTTCTCCACATCCTCGCCCACGTAACCGGCCTCGGTGAGGGCGGTCGCGTCGGCGATCGCGAACGGCACGTTGAGCATCTTCGCCAGCGTCTGCGCGAGGTATGTCTTGCCACATCCGGTCGGGCCGAGCATGAGGATGTTCGACTTCATCAGCTCGACGGTCTCGCCCGTCCGGGAGTCCTTCTTCTCTCCCGCCTGGATCCGCTTGTAGTGGTTGTACACCGCCACCGCGAGTGTCCGCTTGGCCGTGTCCTGACCGATGACGTACTTCTCGAGGAAGTCACGGATCTCCGTCGGCTTGGGCAGCTCGTCGAGCTTGACGTCGCCGTTCTCGGCCAGTTCCTCTTCGATGATCTCGTTGCACAGATCGATGCACTCATCGCAGATGTACACGCCAGGGCCGGCGATGAGCTTCTTCACCTGCTTCTGGCTCTTGCCGCAGAAAGAGCACTTGAGCAGGTCGCCGCCGTCTCCGATTCGTGCCATCTCGCGCTGTACCTACTTCCTCGTTGCCGGACTGTCGTGTCTTGTCCGTCGCGTCGCACGCAGCCGGGCATGGGTCATTTGATCGACACTCGAATGCCCAGTAACCCGACGGTACCCGCGTGCCGCCCGAACTTCGACCGATAAGGCCAAATGTCGCGGCAGAAAATCACCGGGACTTCTGTACTGCCACAACTACTTCTTTTGCGACGACTACTTCTTCATCGACTTCTTGCGGTACTCGAAGACCTCGTCGATGATCCCGTACTCCTTGGCCGCCGCGGCGGTCAGGATGTTGTCGCGGTCGGTGTCCTTACGGATCTTCTCCTTGTCCTGGCCCGTGTGGCCGGCCAGGATCTCGTCGAGCCGGTCGCGGATGCGCTCGATCTCGGCGGCCTGGATCTCGAGGTCGGACACCTGACCCTGGTACGCACCGCCGGTACGCGGCTGGTGGATCAGGACCGTGGCGTTCGGCAGTGCCGCGCGCTTGCCGGGCGTTCCGCCGGCGAGGAGGATCGCCGCGGCCGAGGCCGCCTCGCCGAGGCAGACGGTGACGATGTCGCAGTGCACGTACTGCATGGTGTCGTAGATGGCGAGCATGTCCGGCACGCTGCCACCCGGCGAGTTGATGTACATGGTGATGTCGCGGTCGGGATCCTGCGACTCCAGGACCAGCAGCTGCGCCATGACGTCGTTGGACACGACCTGGTCGATCGGGGTGCCGACGAACACGATCCGCTCTTCGAAGAGCTTGGCGTACGGGTCGTACTGACGCTGACCGTTCGGCGTGTGCTCGATGAACTGCGGCAGGATGTACCGCGCCTCGATGTTCTTCAGCGCCAGGGCCGACGCGGGAATCCCGGCGGCGACCTCGGCGGGCATGCCGTCGTGGGAAAGGGAGTTGGTCATCTGTTGCTCCATTGAGTAGAGGTGGCTCGGCGGTGGCTGTCAGGCGCGGTCATCGACCCCGGGTCTCACTGACCCGGACGCGAGATCACCTTGTCGACGAAGCCGTATTCCTTGGCCTCTTCCGCGGTGAACCACTTGTCACGGTCCGCGTCGGCCTCGATCTTCTCGAGCGGCTGACCGCTGAACTCGGCGTTGAGCCGGTTCATCTCCTTCTTGGTGAGCGCGAACTGCTCGGCCTGGATCGCGATGTCGGCGGCGGTACCACCGATACCCGCGGACGGCTGGTGCATCATGATGCGCGCGTGCGGCAGTGCGTGCCGCTTGCCCTTGGTGCCGGAGGCGAGGAGGAACTGCCCCATCGACGCCGCCATGCCCATCGCGTAGGTCGCGACGTCGCATTCGGCGAGCTGCATGGTGTCGAAGATCGCCATGCCGGCGGTCACCGACCCACCGGGCGAATTGATGTAGAGGTGGATGTCCTTCTGCGGGTCCTCGGCCGCGAGCAGCAGGATCTGCGCGCACAGACGGTTCGCGATGTCGTCGTCGACCTGGGTGCCCAGGAAGATGATGCGCTCGCGCAGCAGACGCTCGAACACCGAATCGGTCAGGTTCAACCCAGCCACACCCGAACTCATCGTGGGTGTGTGGATGGTCGGCTCACTCACGGGTTCCTACCTTTGCCTTGTTGTCATGACCTGTGCGTCACCCGCGGGCGACGCACACGCTCATCGAATACTTCTCTGATGACGTCCTCACCGACACTAACCAATCGAGACCCGCGGGCACTCCCGAGGACACGCCACTTCGCTGAGAGCAGAACCACCTTCGGCACCGTGAACGATCTGTGCGCCATGGTGGACCGACGGCAATCGCCGGTCCTCGTGGACGAGGACCGGCGATGGCGCGGATCAGGTGCGGCACTCGGCGCCGCGGCCGAAGTCGATCAGTTGTCGGTGTCGGACGTCTCCGCGTCGGACTCCTCGGCGTCGTCCTTGCCGCCGAAGAACTCGGCGGTGTCGACGGTCGCGCCATTGGTGTCGGTGACGGTCACGTCGCCGACGATGGCGGCCAGCGACTTGCCGCGACGGACGTCGGCATAGACGGCGCCGACCTGGTTGGCCTGTGTCAGCTGCTGGATGAACTCCTGCGGCTGCATGCCATAGCGCTGGGCGGTGAAGATGATCTGCTGGGTCAGCTCGTCCTGGCTGACCTCGGTGTCCTGCTGGTCGGCGATGGCGTCGAGCAGCAGCTGCTGCTTGACCGACTTCTCGGCCTCGTCGCGGGACTCCGCGTCCCACTCCTCGCGGGTCTTGCCCTGCGCCTCGAGGAACTTGGCGACCTGCTCGTCATCGTGCCCCAGGGCGTGGATGACCTGGTGCTGCTGACCCTCGACCTCTTCGTCGACGACCTTCTCCGGCACGGGGATCTCGACGGTCTCGAGCAGCTTCTCGAGGACCGCGTCGCGGATCTTGTTGGCCTGCTCCAGCTTCGCCGACTGCTCGACGCGCTCGGCCAGGCTGGCACGCAGCTCGTCGACGGTGTCGAACTCGCTGGCCATCTGGGCGAACTCGTCGTCGACCTCGGGCAGCTCGCGCTCCTTGACCGACTGAACGGTCACCTTCACCAGCGCCTCCTCACCGGCATGATCGCCGGCGACGAGCTTGGTCGTGAACTCCTTGTCCTCGCCCGCCGTCAAGCCGATGAGTGCCTCGTCGAGCCCGTCGATCAGCTGGCCGGAACCGACCTCGTGGGACAGGCCCTCGGTGGTGGCCTCCTCGACAGTCTCGCCGTCGACGGTCGCAGCCAGGTCGATGGAGACGAAGTCGCCGTTCTCCACACCGCGTTCGACGCCCTTGAGGGTGCCGAAGCGGGCGCGCAGTCCTTCGAGCTGCTCGTCCACGGCTGCCTCGTCGACCTCGATCGCGTCGACCTCGACCGACAGGGTCGAGTAGTCGGGCAGGGTGATCTCCGGGCGGACGTCGACCTCGGCGGTGAAGGTCACCGACTCGCCGTACTTCAGCTCCGAGAGGTCGATCTCGGGCTGGCCGATGGCCTTGGTCTCGGTCTCGGCGACGGCCTCGGAGTACTTGACCGGAATCGCGTCGTTGACGACCTGCGCGAGGATCGAGTCGCGCCCGACGCGGGCCTCGATCAGCTTCGCGGGCGCCTTGCCCGGACGGAAGCCGGGAATCCGGATCTGCTGGGCCAACGACTGGTAGGCCCGGTCGAAGTCTGCCGACAGCTCCTCGAACGGGACCTCGACGTTGAGCTTGACCCGGGTCGGGGTGAGTTGCTCGACAGTGCTCTTCACGCCTGAATACTCCTTATATCTACGGTGGTGGAAGTTCGGTCGTTCGCGGGCCGTGCACCGGGTGACCGGTTGGCCACGTCGATCAAGTCGGGATGACAGGATTTGAACCTGCGACCCTCCGCTCCCAAAGCGGATGCGCTACCAAGCTGCGCCACATCCCGGGGTCCGAACACGCGAGAGGACCCCGGAGGGCGACCGCGCATCAGGGCCAACAAGAGATAGTACGTGCCCCCACGGCCGAGCCCGCCGACGGGTACCGCACAGCGGCGATGAATGCCCCGGGGCCCGACAGTTGCCGACCCTCGGACCCACCCCGATTTCGGGTTCCGGCCACCCTGCCGGTACAGTCACTCATCGCACGCGACGCCGGATTTCGACGGCAACGCAGGCAACGCGGGTGTAGCTCAATGGTAGAGCCCTAGTCTTCCAAACTAGCTACGCGGGTTCGATTCCCGTCACCCGCTCCACCGGGCCCGGAGGCGCAACGCCTCCGGGCCTTCGACGTGTCAGGGCTCCGGGGGCGCGTCCCACGGCAACGGCAGCGGGACATATTCGTACTCGATCTCCGGGGCCGGCTCCTCGGCGGGATGTCCGGGCGCCGATGGATCGCCGGGCCCGGTCGAGATGATCGGCGGCGGACAGGGTGCGAACTGACCGTTGCCGACCGCCATCTTGCACGGCTCGGCGTCTGCGAGCCCCGCGCCCGCCACGAGTCCAGCGCTTCCGACGAATGCCGCCGCGGCGAATGTTAGTGTTGCTATGAGTCTGGTCATCGAGGTTCCTTAACGGTGAATCACCTCTCATGCCGGAGAGGTTTCGAGGATGCGAACGCGCTCCTTTCCGAGGGCACCGCTCACCGCCCCCACGGTCGACGTTCCTCCGCTCGCCTTCGGCCACCTGCGGTTTCGCGCGGGATGTCTCAAATCCCAGCCAGAGTCACCCGACCGGACCACACACCTGCGGACGGCCACCGCCGGCAGACCGGACTGTGATCCACGCCACACGTGGCGTACCGTTGATCCATGTCCTCCAGCCACACGAAAACCCAGCGTCGCTGCGGCTCCTGCGGCGCGCCCCTGTACCTCCGTCGCGACGTCACCGAGTCCGAGGCGGGCGTCGGCCGCGTCGATGTGATGCTCGTCTGCCGGGACGAAGCGTGTTCGCAGCCCGCGCGCCACCTTCGGACCGAACACCCACAGCCCGTCTGACCCCGAAACCCAACGGTCCCCAAAGCCCAAGTAACACTGGGACAAACGATCCTGTTGACATCGTCGGTACGTCGACGAAGATGAGTCGCACCAGCCGCCGACAGACCATCACGACTCGCGAATGTGACAACCGTCACACACGAGGTGCGTAGCCACGCTCACCTCGGGTTTTGCCACGTCGTATCGCCCGTTCGCGATCGCGGGGTCATTCAGGGTGCCCGACTCCTTGGACCCATGACAACGGTTGTGTAACGATGGTGCAGCGCTCAGGCCGATGCGCGGAAAGACCCATCGAACCGAAGGTACGACCTGTGTTGAACTCCCCTGTGCCGACCCCGCGCGCCTCGCGTCGCCGCTCGGCTCGACGCCTCACGGCTGTCGTCTTCGGCGTCCTGGCGATGGCCCTCGCACTTCCCGGCGTCGCGAACGCCGTACCGGTCACCGTGATCCCCGGCTTGCCGCCGGTCGAGATCCCGGCGATTCCCGGCCTGCCGACACCGCCGGCGCCGAGCACCCCCGAGGCCCCGCAGCCGCCGTCGTCGACCACGACGACCGAGGAGAAGCCGGCCGACCCGGCCATCCCGAACGTGAAGACCGAGACCGGCTACATCGCGCTGGCCGACGACAACACCCACACCATCACCTGGTGGCACAACGGCGAGGTCGTCAAGAAGATGCCGATCTCGATGGGGTCCGACAAGAACCCGACCCCCCACGGCGTGTACTACACCAAGGAGAAGTACCGCGACATGTACATGGATTCGTCCACGTACGGCGTCCCGGTGGACTCCGCAGAGGGCTACCGCACCTACGTCGAGTACGCGACCCGCATGTCGTGGGACGGGATCTTCATCCACGCCGCACCCTGGTCGGTCAATCAGCAGGGCCGCAGCAACGTCAGCCACGGCTGCATCAACGTGACCACCGAGTACGGCAAGTGGGTGTACGACAACGTGCCCCGCAACACCCCGATCGTGGTGCGTAACACCATCGGACCGAAGTACCAGAACACCTGAGTCCGGAACAGACATGACGAGGGGCCGGTCACCAGAGGTGACCGGCCCCTCGTCATGTCGCTACCCGGCCGCGAAGGTCGCCTGCACCTGGAGCCACCGGGCGATCACCTGACACCCGGTCGACGCGGGATCCGTCACCGACGTACGCCGGTAGGGTTCGCTGCGGTAGGACGTGTGCCGTCCGCCGGCGGCATTGCTGACCCACAGGCCGCTGATGCGTATCCGTGGCGGGAGGTACCACCGGATCTCGCGCCAGGCAGCCGTGAGACGCGCGAGGTCGCGTCGCCACTGTGCCGGCCGGACAGAAGTACGGCGCGCATTCTGCAAGTCGTTGGTGCGCAGGACCTTCCACGCACTTCGACCCCACCTGCCGACCCCGGCGAAGGTCATCGACCCGGTGAGATCGGCGATGTCGCGGACCAGTGAATCGGCAGCCGCGTTGCAGATCATGTCCTCGGCTGCGCCCACCCAGCGCACCGGAAGTCCCGCGGGTAGACCGACTCCCGGTCCGGCCACGCCCCATCCGCGACAACCGGGAACCGCACCGGGCGGCTGGTGCGGATCGGCGACCAGGCCCACACCGAGGATCCGGTCCGAGTCGGGCGCGCCGTCGACGTCCAGGTCGGCGAGGGCCGTCCGGATGACCACGGCACCCTGTGAGTAACCCACCAGTGCGATCGAACCTGTCGAGGTGTGGATGGCCGCGCGCAGTCGGCGCGCTCCGATGGCCACGCTGTCGACGAAACTCATGCCGCCCGGAGCCGGCGCGGGCCCGTAACTCGCCGGGTACCCGACCCACCGGCAGACAAAGCGGTCGTCGAGCTCGTCCGCCACGCCCGCCAGCAGACCGGACACGTCGGTCCGGGCGTCGTCCTCGAAGGACTCCCCTGTGCCGCCCACCACGAAGACGGTGATCGTCGACGACGCGCCGCCCGGCTGTCCGGCGCGGACCCCCACACTCTGCTGCACCTCCCCCATGGTGGCGACGGCAGGTGAGAACCGACCGCAGGAGCGCTGAGTGCTCGCTGAGAGTCCTCCGCTGCCGGCCGAACGGGTCAGGATGCTTGGGCGGGCGGCGGCTTGGCGACGTAGTCGGCGGTCTCGATGATCGCCACGAAGAATCCGCTGCCCTCGATCACGTTGGCGCTGTGCACCAGCCCGGCGGGGATGTAGATGCTCGCCGGCGCCTCGACCTCATAGACCTCGTCCCCGAGTGTGATCTCGTAGACGAGACGGTCGAGCGACAGCAGGATGTTGATCTCCGGGCAGTCGTGCACGTGCGGTTCGCAGTAGTCACGGGAAGCGGCCGAGACGGCCCGCATCTCGTGCGCCACGACCCGCTTCTCGGCTTCCGGGAACAGGTCCCCGCCGGCCAGCACGCGTCGGGTGATCGGCGCGTCGGCGGCGCCGTGGAAAGGAACGTCCTTCAGTGGAGACACCTCACCCCGCGAGATCAGTCCGGCATGAGACCGGATGCTTTCGCTGACTGTCACACTGCCCCCTCTTGTCATCCCCGACCCTTCGCATGAGCAACGACCTCACGGTCCCGCACGATGCTACTAAGGTTCGGCTATCCACACCGACCGGGGAGTAACTTGTCAGGTCTGGCAGACCGGGCACCAATAGAGCTTGCGGCCCTCGAGTTCGGCGATCAGGACCGTTGTCCCACAGATCCGGCACGGCTCGCCGGCCCGCCGGTACACGTATGTCCGCGGACGATTCGGCGCGTACGCCGGCGCCCCGGAGTCGTCCTCCGGACGTATCACGTGGATGCGCCCACGCCGCACCCCGATCTTCATGAGGGCCACGAGGTCGGCCCAGAGTGCATCGAATTCGCCACGGAGAACACGCTTTCCGGGACGCATCGGGTCGATGCCCGCCCGGAACAGGATTTCGGCCCGATACACGTTGCCGATTCCGGCGACGACCTTCTGGTCCATGAGGAGAGCGCCGACGGGTCGCGCGGACCGCGAGATCGCGGTCCACGCCCGCTCGGGGTCGGCATCGCGCCGAAGGGGATCCGGCCCGAGTCGGGCGAGCAACGTCTCGAGGTCGGCGGGGTGGTAGATCTCACAGGCGGTCGGACCGCGGAGGTCCGTGCCGGCCGTCTCACCCTCGATGCGGAGTCGAACCTGACCCACGGGTTCGGGCAGGGGCACGGTGAGTTCGGTGAAGGCACCGTAGAGCCCGAGATGGATGTGCACGAGGCGCTCGACACGGCCGTCTCGATAACGATGGACGAGATGCTTGCCCCACGCCTCGGCGGCGTGAAAGGTCAATCCGTCGACCTCTGCCGCTCCGTCGGCGAACCGTCCCTGCGGGCTGCTGACACGAACTTGCTGCCCGCCGAAGAGACGCTGCTGCCGGCGCGCGAGTCGATGGAGCGTGTGGCCCTCGGGCACGGGCTCGGCCCGCGACTACTCGGCCGGGGCCCCCGGCACCTCGGGAGCCTCACCGGTGCGCTCGTACTCGGCGAGGATGTCGATGCGGCGCTGGTGCCGCGCCTCCTCCGACCACGGGGTGGCGAGGAAGGCGTCGACGATGGCGAGCGCCTCCTCGGTGCTGTGCATCCGGCCGCCGATCCCGATCAGCTGCGCGTTGTTGTGCTGCCGGGCGAGCTGTGCGGTCTCGACGCTCCAGGCGAGGGCGCAGCGCGCGCCGGGGACCTTGTTGGCGGCGATCTGCTCACCGTTTCCGCTGCCGCCCAGCACGATTCCCAGGCTGCCGGGGTCGGCGACGGTCCGGGCCGCGGCGGCGATGCAGAACGCCGGATAGTCGTCGGCGGGATCCATCACATGGGCTCCACAGTCCACGACCTCGTGACCGGCCGTCGCGAGATGGTCGGCGATCTGGTTCTTGAGTTCGAATCCGGCATGGTCGGCACCGAGATAGACACGCATGGCGCCACTATAGATTGAGGGCGTGGACACGCCCCTGCCCATCCCCCACCAGCCGAACGGCGGCGCACCCACCGCCGGGGCGCCGATCCCGAACGTGCCCGGTGTCGCCGACCCGCCGCCACCCGCTCCGGCCGACCCGGGCCGTCGGTGGCTGCGGCCGGCCCACTACGCGGCGCGACCCCGTCTCCACCCCTGGGAGATCCCGGCGCTCGTCGTGGTGATCGTCACGACGGTGGTGGGATACGGGGCGATCATCCTGCTCGTCGCGCTGGGCACGCTCGACCAGCTGTTGTTGGGCGCGTTGCTGTTCCCGCTCCTGCTCTTCGTGATCCGCGGTCTGACCTATGCATCGCCGCGGGTGAACGGGGTGCAGATGACGCCGACCCAGTTCCCGGACGGGCACCGGATGGTCGTCGAGGCCGCCGCACGCTTCGGACTCGAGTACGTGCCCGATGCCTATGTCGTCCTCGGCAACGGTGCGATCAACGCGTTCGCGTCCGGGCATGGGTTCCGGCGTTTCGTCGTCGTCTACTCCGACCTTTTCGAGGTGGGCGGCGCCGCCCGGGACCCACAGGCGCTCGAGTTCATCATCGGGCACGAGGTCGGCCACATCGCGGCCGGGCACACCTCGTACTGGCGACAGCTCTCGACGATCGTCGGGATGAACATCCCGGTCCTCGGCGCCGCGTTGTCGCGCGCGCAGGAGTACAGCGCCGACAACTACGGCTACTACGCCAGACCCGGCGGGGCGCCCGGGGCGATGGGGGTCCTGGCCGCGGGCAAGTACATGCTCTCGGCGGTGGACTTCGACCAGTTCGCCGACCGGGCGACCCACGAGCGCGGCTTCTTCACCTTCCTGACCAACGCGATGTCGTCGCATCCGGTGCTGACCTGGCGTGCCGCCGCTCTCCGCGACCGGACCCGACCGGGGGCGATGCTGCTGCGCCCGCGCCAGATCGTCCGAGGTGTCGGCAGCGGCAACGTGGTGGCGGTGGCGCCGCCGCCGCACCCCGCGACACTCGCACCGGGCGCACTACCCAACGGCATCGAGCCGCCGCCGCGTTTCTGACGTGCGGAGCCGTTGTCGCGCAACCGGACCCGGTCAGTCGAACTGCGGGTCTTCGTCGCGCGACCGCTTGAGTTCGAAGAAGTGGGGGTAGGACGCCAGGGCGCGCGCACCGTCCCAGACCGTTCCGGCATCCTCACCGCGCGGGATGCGCGACAGCACGGGGCCGAAGAAGGCCACGTCGTTGACGTGGATGGTGGGCGTTCCGACGTCGTCGCCGACCTTGTCCATCCCGGCGTGATGACTCGTGCGAATCGTCTCGTCGAAGTCGGTGCCGTCGGCCGCCTCCGCGAGCGAGGCGTCGAGGCCGAGTTCGTCGAGTGCTCCCGTGATGACCTCGTCGAGATCCTTGATGCCCTGGTTGTGGATGCGGGTACCCATCGCGGTGTACAGCGGCGCGAGTATCTCGTCGCCCTTCTGGGCGGCTGCAGCGGCGATGACGCGGACGGGGCGCCACGCGTGCTTGAGTCCCTCGCGGTACTCCTCGGGAATGTCCTTGCCCTCGTTGAGGACGGCGAGACTCATGATGTGGAAGTTGACGTCGATCGGCCGGACCTGTTCGGCCTCCAGGATCCAGCGCGAGGTGATCCAGCACCACGGGCAGAGCGGGTCGAACCAGAAATCGACGCGGTCGGTGGTCTGTGCCTGCACTGACATGAAACGTCCTCTCGAGGGTCTGCTGTTCAGCTGGTGCCGGGCGTCCGGCCCGGCGGCGCCGTCGGACGCCACAACATCGCGACGCACCGAACTGTTCCCGAGATCGCGGGCGGACCCACGGCAACCGGCCGAGCGATCCCGGACCCGTCGCGTTGCGGAGGACACCACCCACGTCCTGAGCTGGATAAGCTGGCCTGCGTGACTGCTCCGAACCTCACCAGAGACCAGGCCCGCGACCGCGCAGCAATCCTCGACGTGTCGAACTATCAGATCGAGCTCGACCTCACCGACGGTTCCGGGGCGCCCGGGTCCGAGACGTTCAGATCCACGACGACGGTGCGGTTCACGGCGACGGAGGGCAGTGAGACGTTCGTCGACCTCGTCGCTCCCGCCCTGATCTCGGCGACCCTGAACGGCACCGACCTCGACGTGTCCGGCTTCGACGAGTCGGTCGGCATCCCGTTGACCGGCCTCGCCGCCGACAACACGCTGACGGTGGTCGCCGACTGCGCCTACTCCAACACCGGGGAGGGTCTCCACCGGTTCGTCGACCAGTCCGACGACTCGGTCTACCTCTACTCGCAGTTCGAGACCGCCGACGCCAAGCGGATGTTCGCGTGCTTCGACCAGCCCGACCTCAAGGCGACCTATACCGTGACGGTCACCGCGCCCGCGGACTGGAAGGTCATCTCCAACGCGGCGCACGCGGAGGACCCGGCCGACCCGGACGGCGCCACCTCCGCCGTGGTGCATCGCTTCCGGGAGACCGTCCCGATGAGCACCTATCTCGTCGCCCTCATCGCAGGGCCCTACGCGGAGTGGACCGACGTCTACTCCGACGAGCACGGTGACATCCCCCTGGGCATCTACTGCCGCGCATCACTGGCCGAGTTCATGGACGCCGAGCGACTGTTCACCGAGACCAAGCAGGGATTCGGGTTCTATCACAAGAACTTCGGCATCCCCTACGCCTTCGGCAAGTACGACCAGCTGTTCGTCCCCGAGTTCAACGCCGGTGCGATGGAGAACGCCGGCGCCGTCACCTTCCTCGAGGACTACGTCTTCCGGTCCCGCGTGACCAAATACCTCTACGAGCGTCGCGCCGAGACCGTCCTGCACGAGATGGCGCACATGTGGTTCGGCGACCTCGTCACCATGCAGTGGTGGGATGACCTGTGGCTCAACGAGTCCTTCGCCACGTTCGCCTCGGTGCTGTGCCAGTCCGAGGCGACCGAGTACACCAGCGCCTGGACGACCTTCGCCAACGTCGAGAAGTCCTGGGCCTACCGCCAGGACCAGCTGCCCTCGACCCACCCGGTGGCCGCCGACATCCCCGACATCGCCGCGGTCGAGGTCAACTTCGACGGCATCACCTACGCCAAGGGCGCGTCGGTGCTGAAGCAACTCGTCGCCTACGTGGGTCTCGACGACTTCCTCGCCGGGCTGCGCAGCTACTTCGCCGCGCACGAGTTCGGCAACGCGACGTTCGCCGATCTGCTGGGCGCGCTGGAGAAGTCGTCGGGACGCGACCTGTCGGACTGGGGCGCCCAATGGCTGCGCACCACGGGCATCAACGTCATCCGGCCCGACTTCGAGCTCGACGACTCCGGCGCGTTCACCCGGTTCACCATCGTCCAGGACGGCGCCGCTCCGGGCGCCGGCGAGACCAGGGTCCACCGCCTGCGTGTGGGCGTCTACGCCGACAACGGATCGGGCGCCATCGAACAGACGCACAGCGTCGAGCTCGACATCGAGGGCGAACGCACCGATGTCGCCGATCTCGTCGGTGTGCACCGCGGAGATCTGGTGCTGCTCAACGACGGCGACCTGACCTATGCCTCGGTCCGCCTCGACCCGGAGTCGCTGGCCACCGCGACCGCCCGGATCGGCGACATCAGCGATCCGATGCCGCGCACCCTGGTGTGGTCGGCGGCGTGGGAGATGACCCGCCAGGCCGAGATGCGGGCCCGCGACTTCGTCGAGCTGGTACGCCGGGGCATCGCCGGCGAGTCGGAAATCGGTGTGGTGCAGCGAGTCCTGTTGCAGGCGACGACGGCCATCGAGTCCTACGCCGATCCCGAGTGGGCGGCGACGACAGGCCGTCCCGGGTTCAGTTCGCGCATGCTCGAACTCGCCCGCGCCGCCGATGCCGGCTCCGACCATCAGCTCGCGTTCGTCAACACCTGGCTCGCCGGCCGGATCAACGACGACCAGACCGACGTCGCCCGCGCGCTCCTCGACGGCGCGGACCCGGCCGAGCACGGACTCGACGGTCTCGCCGTGGACACCGACCTGCGGTGGAAACTGGTGACCGCGCTCGCCACGGCCGGGGCCATCGACACCGATCCGGCGTCGACCCCGGTCATCGATGCCGAGGCCGAACGTGACAACACCGCGACCGGTACGCGGTCGGCGGCCCTGGCCCGCGCAGCGCGGCCGCTGGCGGAAGCGAAGGCGGACACGTGGACTCGCGCCGTGGAGGACGACACCCTCTCGAACGTCTACACCCGCACCATGATCGGCGGGTTCGCCCGCCCCGGACAGGGCGAACTCCTCGAGCCCTACGTCGAGAAGTACTTCGACGCCGTTCCCCAGGTGTGGGCGCGGCGGTCCAGCGAGGTCGCGCAGACGGTCGTCATCGGCCTGTACCCGAGCTGGGCCATGTCGCAGCACGCCCTCGACCTCGCGGAGAGGTTCTTGTCCGGAGACCATCCGTCCGCTCTGAAGCGGTTGATCTCCGAGGGTCGCGACGGCGTGGCGCGCTCGCTGCGGGCACGCGCCTTCGACGCCCAGGAGAGCTGAGCCGGCGCCGGGTCAGCGCCGCCGCCAGCGGTAGCGCACCTGGGGGCGGCCCGCCGAGCCGTATTCGGTGTCGCGTTCGAGGACGTGGTCGTCGGCGAGCCGCTCGAGGTAGCGCCATGCGGTGACCCGTGACGACCCGAGTGCGCGGGCGACCTCGGAGGCGGTGAGTCCGTCGGGGCTGTCGCGGACCGCCCGGCTCACCGCGTCCTCGGTCTGCGGTGCGGCGCCCTTTTTCGCCGACCGGCGGATGTCGCTCGTGCGCAGTTCGGCGAGCGCACGATCGACATCGCGCTGGCTGACCGCATCCGAATCGCCGGTGAGCGCCTCGCGATAGCGGAGATACTGCTCGATCTTCTCCCGGAATGCGGCGAAGGTGAACGGTTTCAGGAGGTAGAGCAGCACTCCGCGCGACATCGCGCTCCGGACGGTCGCGAGGTCGCGCTGGGCGGTGATCGCGATGATATCGGGCGCTGGGCGCACCCCCGACAGCGCAGACGCGAGGTCGACCCCGCGGGCGTCGGGCAGACCCAGGTCGAGCAGAACCAGGTCCACCGAACCGGCGGCGGCCATCCGCAGCGCCTCCTGCGCCGTGGACACGGCACCCACGACCTCGAAGCCGCCCAACCGGACGAGATAGTCCCGGTGCGCCTCGGCGATGACCGGTTCGTCTTCGACGATCAGGACGCGGATCACGGTGTGCCCGCCTGCTCGTCGACGCGCATGTGTACCGAGATGACCGAACCGTAGGTGTTCTCGGCGCTGATCGTCCCGTGCCGGCGTGCGACGACCTGCGAGACCAGCGCGAGGCCGAGCCCGCGGCCGGCGGCGTCACCACCCGCCTTGGTCGAATAGCCCCGGGTGGTCGCGCGCTCGAACAGTTCGGCGTTCATGCCGGCTCCGCTGTCGGCGACCACGATGTCGAGCATGCGGTCGTCGCCGACGACGGTCACCTCGACCCATGGATCGGCCGGGTCGCAGGCGTCCAGTGCGTTGTCGATGAGGTTGCCCACGACCGTGATCATCTCGCCGGGTGTGAGCACCCGGGTGGCGGCGTCGCTCACCTGCGACTCCTCGGTCAGCGACAGCGGGATACCGCGCTCGGCGGCCTGCGCGGTCTTGCCCAGCAGCAGGGCGACCAGTGCGGGTTCGGCCACCGCCTGGGTCATCCGGTCGATGAGCTGCTGGGACAGCTCGAACTCGGTGGTCGCGAGTCGGACCGCCTCGTCGGGCCGGCCCATCTCGACGAGCGCGACGATCGTGTGCAACCGGTTGGCGGCCTCGTGTGCCTGGGACCGGAGTGCCTCGGCGAACCGCGTCATCGAGTCGAGCTCACCCATCGCATCCTCGAGTTCGGTGCGGTCACGGATGGTCACGACCGACGATCGACGGCGGCCGGACACCGGGGACCGGCTCACGAGCAGCACCCGGCCCCGCTCGGCGTAGGTCACGTCCGTCTCCTCGTCGCCGTCGGTGAGGAACACGGGCAGTTCGTCGGGAGACGTGTCGGCCTCGATGCCGAGAAGCCGTCGCGCTTCGGAGTTGACGAGGGCGGGTCGTCCGTCCTCCACGACCACCAATCCCTCCCGCACCGACCGGAGCACGGCGTCGTGATGGTCGTACATCAACCGCAGTTCCGCGGGCGCCAGACCACCGGTCTGCCGCAGCAGGCGTCGCCGTATCCACCACACGCCGCCGACAGCGGTGGCCAGGGCCGCGAAGGCGGCGAGGGCGATCAGCGGCAACTGGCCACGCCACGCCGAGGTCAGGGTGCTCTGTGTGATGCCGGCGGCGACCATCCCCACCACCCGCCCGTCCGTGGTGCGAACGGGTGCGATCGTGCGGATGGAGGGCCCGAGGGTGCCCGTGTAGTTCTCGGTCACGGTCTGCCCGCGAAGGGCCGCATCGATGCTCCCCAGATATGGCTCCCCGATCCGGGTGGGGTCGGTATGGGTGTAGCGGGTCCGGTCCGGCGCCAGGATGGTGATGAAGGCGATCCCGGTCGCAGCGCGCACGCGTTCGGTCACCGGCTGGAGAATCGCGCTCGGATCCGGGGACGTCAGCGCGGCGACGGTCGACGGCGACTCCGCGAGGCTGACCGCCACCGCGGTGACCTCCGCGCGCGCCGCGCGATTTCCGTCGATCCGGGCGTCCACGGCCGCGAGGACGCTCTCGGCGACGACGACCACCGCGAAGACCGACAGCGCGAGGGCCGCCACCTGCCCGGCGAGCGTTCGCGGGTACCACCGCATCCCAGCCGACCTCGCTCCCACTCTGAACGTAATGAACACAATCGTGACCCGCGTCACCCCACCGGGCCACAATCCTAATCACAGTTGTCCGAGGTGGATGAGGAGAGAATCACCGATGAACATTCGAGGCAGGTCCGGTGGCTCACCGGCCGGAGAAGATTCCGACCCGATCGCGACCACGCCCGACGATACGTCCGGCGCGCCCGCGAAGAAGCGGGACCGCACCCATTGGCTCTACATCGCCGTCATCATCGCGGTGGTCGCGGGCGTCGTGGTCGGGCTCGTCGCGCCCGAGGTCGGCAAGGACCTCGGTGTGCTCGGCACCATGTTCGTCAGCCTGATCAAGATGATGATCGCGCCGGTCATCTTCTGCACGATCGTGCTGGGCATCGGCTCGGTTCGCAAGGCCGCGACGGTCGGCAAGGTCGGCGGCCTCGCGTTCGTCTACTTCCTGGCGATGTCGACGGTCGCATTGGCGATCGGCCTGGTCGTCGGCAACATCATCCAGCCCGGCGACGGCCTCAACGTCGACGCGATGTCGGGCAAGGGAGCCGAGCTGGCCGAGGACGCACACGAATCGGGTGGAACCCTCGACTTCATCCAGGGCATCATCCCCGAGTCCATGTTGTCCGCGCTGACCGAGGGAAGTGTCCTGCAGGCCCTGTTCGTCGCCCTGCTCGTGGGCTTCGCGATCCAGGCCATGGGCCGCACCGGGGAACCGATCCTCACCGCGGTCTCGTACTTCCAGAAGCTCGTCTTCAAGGTTCTGACGATGGTGCTCTGGGTCGCACCGATCGGCGCGTTCGGCGCCATCGCCAATGTGGTCGGACAGACCGGTTGGGCCGCGGTCCAGCAATTGCTGACCCTGATGCTCGCGTTCTACCTCACCTGCCTGGTCTTCGTCTTCGGCGTGCTCGGCGTGCTGCTGCGCACGGTCTCCGGGGTCTCGATCTTCCGCCTGGTGCGCTACCTCGCCCGCGAGTACCTGCTGATCTTCGCCACCTCGTCGTCGGAATCGGCGCTCCCCCGCCTCATCGCCAAGATGGAGCATCTCGGCGTCGAGAAGACGACCGTCGGCGTCGTGGTGCCGACCGGCTACTCGTTCAACCTCGACGGCACCGCGATCTACCTCACGATGGCGTCGATCTTCATCGCCGATGCGATGGGCGACCCGTTGTCGGTCGGCGAGCAGATCGGCCTGCTGGCGTTCATGATCATCGCCTCCAAGGGCGCCGCCGGCGTCAGCGGAGCGGGACTGGCCACACTCGCCGGCGGACTGCAGGCCCACCGGCCGGAGATGCTCGACGGCGTCGGCCTCATCGTCGGTATCGACCGGTTCATGTCCGAGGCACGTGCGGTCACGAATTTCTCCGGCAACGCGGTCGCCACCCTGCTCGTCGGCTCGTGGACCAGCACCGTCGACAAGCAACGCGTCGACGATGTGCTGTCGGGTCGGGACCCGTTCGACGAGTCCAACATGGTCGACGACGAACTCGAATCGGACGCCACCACTGCACGTGGCGCCCACGAGAAGGTCCTCGCCCACTAGTTCTCACCCACCAGGGCGAGACGCCACGACAACGACGAGGCCGCCCCACCGGAAGGTGGGGCGGCCTCGTGGTCTGTGCAGGTGCAGGCGGTCAGCCGGCGGCGGCCGCGGTGGCCATCACGCGCAGCGACGCGATCAGCCCGTCGATCAGGTTGCCCTGACGGAAACCGGTGACCGCGGCGGTGACGCCGAGGGCTGCCACACGATCGTTCACGCGGCTCGACACCAGACTGCCGGAGACGATGACCACGTCGCGCGAGTTCGGCGAGACGGCGATCAGGGTGCCGTATGCGGGCTCGGGCGACTTCGCGAGGAGCTCGCGCGCACTGGCCTCCACGTCGCCGTCCAGATCACCGATGTACACCGAGAAACGGACGAGGGCCTTCTCGCTCGCAGCCTTCAACGTGTCATCGAGCGCGATCAGGTCACGCTTGCTGAAGGGCGGCGTCGTGGGCGAGTCACCGGGGTAGCGCGCCGCCGAGATGCGGCCGCTGTTGGTGAACACCGCTCCCACGGGCAGTTCGGCAGCCGAGCGGGCTGCGACCTCGGCGCTCACATTCGCGTGCGTAACCTCACCACTTGCCACTGGCCGAACTCCCGTCAACGTCGCTGGGCTCCGCGTGCCGCGGAAGTGCCATCGGTTCGATGTCGGTGGCACTGAAGAGAAGCGGTGCATGCTCCCACTGCTGGTCGAGGGTGTACTCCTTGACCTTCGGGTACTTGACCCCCGAGGAGAACACCATCGCGACAACACAGAGCAGCACGAAGAGCACCGTCACGATCGTGACTGGCACTCCGATGGGGACGATCAGGCTGTCGACGTCCATGTCACCCTTTCGATGGTCGCGCCGGACCCGCCCGGTTGTCGGCGCAGGTCATCGTTCATCAATCTAGCCCACCGGACACCACCGGGCGCACCGGGGCCTACAGCGCGTCGTAGACGCGCGAGGTGACCTCGCGTGGCCGGAACACAGCTCACGCGGCGCCCGCGTCGATGTACCGGAGCCAGGCCGGATCGATGTCCTTGATCGTCGCGAGCAGGCGCCAATGTCTGCCCTTCGGTGCCGCCGGAACCGTCCGCAGGGTCCACCCGAGTTCCCCGGTCAGGCGGTCCGCCTTGCGGTGATTGCACGACGCGCAGCAGGCGACGCAGTTCTCCCACGTGTGCGCCCCGCCCCGGCTTCGTGGGATCACGTGGTCGATCGTCGTCGCCCGCGCACCGCAGTAGCCGCACCGCATCCGGTCACGGCGCATCAGCGCGGCCCGGGTCATCGGGACGGTCGCCCGGTAGGGCACGTGGACGTAGGTACGGAGCCGGATCACGGTCGGCACCGGAACCGCGGTTCCCACCGAGTGGACCGCATCCCGTTCGTCGGCGTGCACCATGTCCGCGCGACCACGTAAGACGAGGACGATCGCCCGCCGGACCGTCACGGCCGTCAGTGGTTCATAGGTGGCGTTGAGCAGCAGCACCCGGCGACGGGTCCACGCCGGGGTCCCGGTCGGGTTCGCCTCGGTCTCGACGGCCCCGTGCGGTGCCGTCGCGTGTGCCGACTTCGCGTGTGATCTGCGCGTCATGTCGCCTCCTGCCGCCCCGTCGAGCACAAGTCCATCACGGTCGTGCTCCACGCGGAGGCCGTTTCATGGTGTCGGGCCAGCTCACGGGCCCGACCCGGGCGCCACGTTGAGACCTCGGGCCCGGGTGAGGACAATGGCGGAGGTGACCGGCGAACCCAACACATCCCCTCCGAGCACACCGGCACCGGAGACCCCGGCGCGGACCTTCTACGACGAGGTCGGTGGTGCCGAGACGTTCCGGCGCCTCACCGCTGTGTTCTACGACGAGGTGGCCCGCGACGAGGTGTTGCGGCCGCTGTATCCCGAAGAGGACCTCGGCCCCGCCGAGCGTCGGATGCGAATGTTCCTCGAGCAGTACTGGGGCGGGCCCCGGACCTACTCCGATGAGCGCGGTCATCCCCGGCTCCGCATGCGCCACAATCCGTTCCGTGTCGGCCCGATCGAGCGCGACGCCTGGCTCCGCTGCATGCACACCGCGATCGCGTCCATCGACGACGAGACGCTCGACGCCCCGCATCGCCGGGCGTTGATCGACTACATGGAGATGGCGGCGCAATCGATGATGAATTCGCCCATCTGAGAGCGGTTTCGCTCCCGACACGCCGCCCGACTCGCCGACTGACCTGGATTTCTCCGAGAAAACTCAGGTAGGGCACAATGGCCACGGTGAGCGACGAGACACCAGATGTTGTCCCCGCCGAGCCAACTGACGGGGGTCAGCCCGAGGATGCGCCGTACGACGACGGCGCGATCGAATCGGATGTCGATGCGCGCGACGAGCCGGCCCCGGATGAGTCGGCGACAGAGGCGGCACCCGTGGCCGCGGACACACCGGCCGCGCCGCCCGTTGTGTCCCAGTTGGATCCGTCGGACACCTCGTGGTGGAAGTCCGCGGTCTTCTACCAGATCTACCCTCGCTCGTTCTCCGATCTGAACGGCGACGGCGTCGGCGACCTCGCCGGGGTCATCGACAAACTCGGCTACCTCGAACTGCTCGGGATCGATGCGATCTGGCTCAGTCCGATCATGGCCTCCCCCATGGCCGATCACGGTTACGACGTCTCCGATCCGCGCGACATCGATCCCCTGTTCGGCGATCTCGACGTGTTCGACGACCTCATCGCCGAGGCCCACGAGCGCGACATCCGCGTCACGATGGACCTCGTCCCCAATCACACGAGCGATCAGCACGAGTGGTTCGTCGCCGCGCTCGCGGCGGCACCCGGCAGTCCCGAGCGGGCGCGATACATCTTCCGCGACGGCCGTGGCGACGACGGCGACGAGCCGCCGAACAACTGGCACAGCATCTTCGGTGGACCGGCCTGGACCCGCGTGACGGAGGCCGACGGTTCGCCCGGACAGTGGTACCTGCACATCTTCGCGAAAGAACAGCCGGACCTGAACTGGGAGAACCCCGACGTCTTCGCCGATCTGGAGGAGACCCTGCGCTTCTGGCTCGACCGCGGCGTCGACGGTTTCCGCATCGACGTCGCCCACGGGATGGCCAAGCCCGCCGACCTGCCGGACATGGACCTGTCGGCGACCAAACTCCTGCAGAACTCGGACGACGATCCGCGCTTCAACAACTATGCGGTGCACGAGATCCACCGCAAGATCCGCAAGGTTCTCGACGAGTACCCCGGCGCGGCCAATGTCGGCGAGATCTGGGTCAGCGACAACGAGCGTTTCGCCGAGTACCTGCGCCCCGACGAACTGCATCTCGGTTTCAACTTCCGGCTCGCCAAGGCGCCGTTCGACTCCGGCGCGATCAGAGAGGCCATCGAGAACTCTCTCGACGCGGTCCTGTCGGTGTCGGGCACGCCCACGTGGACACTGTCGAATCATGATGTCGCCCGCGAGGTCACCCGCTACGCGGTGGTCGATCCGGAGACCGGCTCGCTCGACCTCGAACGGGGAACGAGGCGTGCGCGTGCGATGCTCGTCGTCGAGATGGCGCTGCCCGGAACGATTTTCCTCTACAACGGATCCGAACTGGGGTTGCCCAACGTCGACGACCTCCCGGACGACGCCCTGCAGGACCCGGTGTGGGAGCGTTCGGGACGCACCGAACGCGGCCGCGACGGATGCCGCGTCCCGATCCCCTGGGAAGGGACCGAGCCCCCATTCGGATTCAGCACGTCGACCGACACCTGGTTACCGATGCCCGCCTCGTGGCAGGCCCTCAGCGTCGAAGCCCAGCTCGAGGACGTGGGTTCGATGTTGTCGCTCTACCGCGCCGCCATCGACCTGCGCGTGACGCGACCGGAGTTCGCCGGCGAGCACATCGAATGGTACGGCGCACCCGAGGGGTGCCTGGCGTTCCGCCGTTCCGAGGGCCGGCTGGTCTGTGCACTGAACGCCGGCGAGGTGCCGGTTCCGCTCCCGCCCGGTGAATTGCTGCTCGTCAGTTCGCCTCTCGTCGACGGGATGCTCCCGCCGGACGCGGCGGCCTGGCTCGTGTGACGGGCCCGGCCGCCTAATTCAGGACGGTGACCGCGAGATCGCGATGGCGGCGCTGGTAGACCGACCCGAAGCGCGCGTCGATCCGAATCCACGCCGTAGACATCCGGATTCGCACCGGTTCATCGGCGGCGATCGCGCCGGTGTCGGAGGTCTCGGTGACCGCGCGCCCGGACGCGTCGCGGATGAACCCCATACCGGTGAGGGCGAAGACCGACCTCATGCTCACCGCGGCCCGCAGTGCACCGTCGTCGGACGTGACCTCCAGGACATCCTGGTCGAGCAGACCGGTTGCGGGACCGTGCCCGCTGCCGTCCTCGCGCGCGACACGGGCGCCCTCCCTGGACAGTTCGACGATGCTACGGGCGGGGACGTCGTCGATGTGCCGGAAGCCGACCGCGGCGGGAAGCGCTCCGCGCCAGCCACTGTCGAGCGAGAAACCGGGGTCGACCGCGTCGCCGGGGCCGGCCGCCTCGACCGTGGATCGCAGGGTCGACGCGTCGCACACGACGTCGGCCGGCGCGACCCGTCCGGTCACCGAACGCGTGGCGAGGACATCGAATCCGGTGTGTGCCCACAGGGCCACCAGCCCATCCGATCGCGCCACCACCCGGACGACCGCGGCGTCGTCGAGACGCACGGCATGTGCCAGGAACGCGAGAGCATTGGATCGGTCGGACGACGCGATCTCGATGAACCGCTCCATCAGCTGGGTCCGGCGGATCGAGTGCTGGATTCGTCTCTCACCCGGCGGAATCCGGCGAGGTAGTCCTTCTGCTCCGGGGTCAACCGCGCGATGCGTTGCGCCTCGACGTCGAAGGCGACGAGCTGGGTGCTCGCGACGACGGCCGGGCGCGAGGCGGGGTCGGCGCCCGCCGCCCGCACCTCGTAACCGACGGTGAAGTCGACAGCGCGCAGTCGCTCCACGTACATCGTGACCTCGATGGGCCCCTCGGAATGACGCAGCTGCGCTTGATATCTCACGTGTAGATCGGCAACCAGACAACCGTCCCGCAGCGGAGCGGTCGGCCGGCCGTCGTAGAACAGCCACGGGATACGAGCCTCTTCGAGCAACGTCACCATCCGGGCATGGTTGATGTGCGCGTAGACATCCATGTCCGACCACCGGACCGGCACCTTGACCACATATCCGGCGGCGGTCGCGGTCCCGGCGTCCTCGTTCAGCACGTACGTCATCCCCTGTCAGATCGGTGTCCCCGGGGTGGCCCTCGCGGCCGCCCGGGTGCCACCCTACGCACCGGGCCACCAGGTCAGGCAGGCGCGATGTCCACCGGGAGCCCGTTGAGGACGACGGTTCCCGACAGCGGGTCCAACAGGGTGCCGTCGTTGAGCTCGTTCACGTTGACCCCCGGTTCGGTGGCGGCGACACGCAGTCGGACGCCCTCGACATCGTGGCCCCATCCGTGCGGCAGGGACGCGACGCCGGGCCGGATGTCGGTGGTGATCTCGACGGGTACCGTCAGCGACCCGCCCGAGCCGCGGATCTTGGCGACGTCGGAGATCCCGAGCCGGTCGGCGTCGTCGGGATGTATCTGCAGGGTGCAGCGGTTGGTACCGCCGGTGAGTGCCGGCACGTTGTGCATCCAGCTGTTGTTGGACCGCAGATGACGACGACCGACCAGCAACACGCCGCCGTCGGCGACCGGAACCGCGACGTGGTCCGCGGACACCTCGGCCCACAGACGGGCGAGGTCGCCGATGAGCGGGTCGGGAGCGAGCTCGACCTTCCCGGACGCCGTCCGCAGGACCCCGGGCAGCCGTGGTCGCATCGGCCCCAGATCGATGCCGTGGGGTGCGGCCAGCAGATCCGCGAACGTCAGTCCCGCGCGGGCTCCGAAGGCGTCGCCGTACGCGCCGACGCGCAGCAGCATGTCCAGGCGACGCCGGTGTCCCGGCGCGTCGGGGAGCATCGCGACCAGTGAGTCGACGTCGCGACCCGCAACCGGTGAATGCGGGTCGGTGACCTCCTTGGCCAGTGTCGCTGCGATGACCTGCTCGTCGACGAGCCCGGGATCGGCATCGACGCCGGCGCCCGAGAGACCGAGGATCAGCCGGGCGACGATCTCGATCTCGTCGGGCCGACCCGGCGGCAGCGGCAGCACCGGCGGCGAGTAACGAGCGGTGGCCCGGACGGCCAGATTGTTCAGGATGGCGTCGAAATGCGGGCTCTGCGATGGACGCGGCGGCGGCAGCAGAACGTGTGCGTGCCGTGTCGTCTCGTTCAGGTACGGGTCGACGCAGACCACGAATCGCGCGTCGTCGAGTGCGCGCCCCAGGCGTCCACCGTTGGGCGCGGAGAGCACCGGGTTGCCCGACACCGTCACCAGCGCGCGCAGCCGTCCGTCCCCGGGGGTCTCGAATTCCTCGGCTATCGCGACGGCGGGCAGTTCGCCGCCGACCTCCGCATGACCGGACACCCGGCTGCGCCACCGTCCGGTGCGGAATCCCCGTCCCGCGCGGGCCGGGCGAGGGGCCGGCGCGGTCGGAGCGAGCGGGAACATCACTCCGCCCGGCCGGTCGAAGTTGCCGGTGAGGATGTTGATCACGTCGATGAGCCAGCTGCCCAGCGTGCCGAATCGCACTGTGGTGGTACCCATCCGGCCGTACACGGCAGCCGAGGGGGACGTGGCGATCGATCGCGCGAGCGCTCGGATGTCGTCCGCCGACACACCGCAGTACGCCTCCACACGTTCGGGCGTGAAGGCGGCCATCTCCCGGCGCAGGGCATCGACGCCGATGACGTGTGTGGCGATTCCGCCGAGGTCGTCGGCAACGAGATCGTCGTCGAACAGGCAGTGCACGACCGCGGACAACAGGGCCGCGTCGGTGCCCGGACGCGGAGCGAGATGGGTGTCGGCGAGTTTGGCCGTACGGGTACGGGCCGGGTCGATGACGGTGAGCCGTCCGCCACGCCGGCGCAACGCGGTGAGTTTTCCGGGGAAGTCCGCGGCCGTGGTGACGCTGCCGTTGGAGACCACCGGATTCGCCCCGATGATCACGAGGTGGTCCGTGCGATCGAGATCCGGGACCGCGAAGGTCCCCGCGTGTCCCACCAGATGACCGGTCGCCGCCTGCTTCGGCATCTGGTCGAGTGTGCTGGCGCTGAACACATTGCGGGTGCCGAGGGCCCGGATGAGCAACGGCGCGTACATCGTGCCGGCGACGGTGTGCGCGGACGGGTTGCCGAGATAGAAGCCGATCGATTCGCCGCCGGAGGTCGCGATCACCTCGGTCAGCCCGTCGACGGCGGCCGCGAACGCTGTGTCCCAATCGGTGTCGACGAGCCGCCCGTCGCGCCGGATCATCGGCCGGTCGAGACGATCCGGGTCGTTGTCGAGCTGGGCGAAACTCGCGCCCTTCGGGCAGAGATAGCCGGCGCTGAACACATCGTGCGCGTCACCGCGCGCCGCGGTGACGATCTCCCGGCCCGTCGAGCGGTCCCGGTCGATGCTGAGCGTCAGACCGCAGGTGGCCTCGCAGAGCGGGCAGATGCGCGGCGCGGTTCGGGTCATAGGCCCAGGCTAGGCCGAATGCCCCTCGCCGGCGGCGGATCAGGCAGGCCGATCGCGGGCGTGGGCTCGGTCAGCGGATCACACTCCGCAACTGGCGCGCGGCGACCGAGAGGGTGGCCAGATCCGCGGCGCCGGTCTCGTCGATCTCCCGGAGCACGCTGCGCACGCGACTCAGCCGGTACGACTGGGACGACTCCCACTCGGCGATCTTCTCCGCCGTGCTCTCCTCGGGTTCGCTGACCTCGAGGATCTTCAGGGTCAGCGCCCGTAGCGCACCGTGCATGTCGTCTCGTACGGCCAGCCGTGCGAGCGCGTGCCACCGGTCGCCGTAGTCGAGATCCGACACCGCCGTGAGCAGCTGCTCCAGTCCGAAATGTTCCATCACCGCGAAGTACAGTTCGCCGACCTCGCCGTCATCACGGTCGGCGATCTCGGCGGCGTCGATGATGTCGAGCAGACAGAACCGGTGCAGGCTCACCGCCACGGTGTGCGCGAGGTCCTCGGGCACACCGAGATCGACATACTTCTGGGCCCGCTCGGCGACGTCGCGTACCGAGGTCGGGCCGTACCAGTCGTCGGCGACGGTGGACAGCGCCGCCACCCGCTCGCCGTACCGGGTGATCTCGGCGGCCATGGCCAGCGGCTGCGGCCGAAAGGCGAGCAGCCACCGGGAGGCCCGGAACAGCAGTCGGCGCGCGTAGAGCATCATCTCGTCGACCGCCTCGACCGGGGCGGGCGCGTGCCGGATGCCCTCGATGACCTCGTTCATGCCGAACACCTTGTTGGACACCACGTATGCGCGTACGCCTTCTTCCGTGGTGCAGCTGCTCCCCTCACTCAACCGGAACAGGTGCGTCATCCCGGCGTGGTCGATGACGTCGTTGACAAGGGTCGTCGCGACGATCTGGCGGCGCAGCCGGTGCCCGCTGATCGCGTCGGGGTACTCGGCGCGCAAGGCGTCCGGAAAGTAGCGGGCGACGCGGGGTGCGAAGACGTCGTTGTCGGGCAGGTCGGTGGCGAGCAGGTCGGATTTGGACTCGAGTTTGACGTGCGCCATGAGCGTGGCGAACTCCGGTGAGGTGAGACCGCGGTGGAGTTCGCCGCCGACGCGGCGACGCAACTCACGCGCATCGGGCAGCGCTTCCAGACGCAGGTCGACGCCCCGCTTGGCCGCGAGGTGTTCGAGCATGCGGGCGTGGACCTCGACCCGTGTCAGCTCGAACGTACGGCAGAAGCCGAGTTCGGAGTTCTGCGAGATGTTGTCCGCGAGAACCAGTTCGGCGACCTCGTCGGTCATCGACTCCAGCAGCGGATCCCGGTCGCCGGCGTCGAGGTCACCGGCGGACACCGCCGAGTCGAGCAGGATCTTGATGTTGACCTCGTGGTCGGAACAGTCGACACCGGCCGAGTTGTCCAGGGCATCGGTGTTGATCCGGCCGCCGGCGAGGTCGAACTCGATTCGACCCCGCTCGGTCACCCCGAGATTGCCGCCTTCGCCGATCACCTTGGCCCGCACCTCGTTTCCGTCGACGCGGATCGGGTCGTTGGACTTGTCGCCGACACTCCCGTGCGATTCGGTCGAGGCCTTGACGTAGGTACCGATCCCGCCGTTCCACAGCAGGTCGACCGGTGCGAGAAGGATCGCGCGGATCAGCTCGGGCGGCGAGAGTTCCTCGACGCCGTCGTCGATCCCCAGCGCGCTCGCCATCTCCGGACTGATCGGGATGGACTTGCGATCACGCGCCCAGACGCCGCCGCCCGCGCTGAGCAGGCCCGTGTCGTAGTCGGCCCACGAGGACCGGGACAGTCCGAAGAGCCGTGCCCGTTCGGTGAACGACTCCGCCGCCTGCGGATCGGGGTCGACGAAGATATGCCGGTGGTCGAAGGCGGCGACGAGTCGGATGTGCTCGCTGAGCAACATGCCGTTGCCGAAGACGTCTCCGCTCATGTCGCCGATCCCGACGACGGTGAAATCCTCGGACTGGGTGTCTTTCCCCATCTCGCGGAAGTGGCGCTTGACCGACTCCCAGGCCCCGCGTGCGGTGATACCCATGGCCTTGTGGTCGTAGCCGGCGGATCCGCCGGAGGCGAAGGCGTCGCCGAGCCAGAACCCGTACGACGTGGACACCTCGTTGGCGATGTCGGAGAAGGAGGCGGTGCCCTTGTCGGCCGCAACCACCAGGTAGGTGTCGTCGGAGTCGAGTCGGACGACCCCGCGGGCGGGGATCACCTCGCCGGTCGTGAGATCGATGTTGTCGGTGACGTCGAGCAACCCGGCGATGAACTGCCGGTAGCACGCGATTCCCTCGGCCCGCTGCGCCTCCCGGTCCCGCGCGGCGTCCCCGGAGGGCGGCGGCGGTCGCTTGACGACGAAACCGCCCTTCGCACCGAGCGGCACGATCACGGCGTTCTTCACCGCCTGCGCCTTCGCGAGTCCGAGGATCTCGGTTCGGAAGTCCTCGCGACGGTCCGACCACCGCAGGCCGCCGCGGGCGACCGAACCGAATCGGAGGTGGACCCCCTCGACACGCGGCGAGTAGACGAAGATCTCATGCAGCGGACGGGGTTTCGGGGTCTGCGGGATGTCGCGCGGACGGAGTTTGAACGAGATGACCGGACAGTGGTCGGTTTCGGCGTCCCGGCCGCCGACGAAGTAGTTCGTGCGATCGGTCGCGCTGAGGACCGCGGCGAACGCGGAGACGATGCGGTCGGCGTCGAGGCTCAGCACGAGTCCGATCTCCTCGGCAAGCCGTTCGCGCAGTCGTTCTCGGCGCTTCTCGTCGGCGGTCTCGGGGTCGAAGGACTCCACGAAAAGATCCACCAGCCCGCGGGTGATGGCGAGATGCTGCCCGAGTACGGCGGCCACGTGGGCCGAGCTGTAGGAGAATCCGCACTGGCGCAGGTACTGGCCGTAGGCCCGCAGCATCGCCGCCGACCGCCAGTCCAGACCCGACCGGATGACGAGTTCGTTGTAGGCGTCGACGTCCGCGCCGGCCAGCCAGATGCGCCGGAAGGCCTCGGTGAACCGGTCGGCGAGATCGTCGGCGTGATCCAGGTCCACGGTCATCCCGGCCGCGAGCTGGACACTGAATTCGTATGCCCAGCAGACTGTCTCATCCAACCGATGGATCTCGTAGGGATGTTCCTCCAGGACGTCGAGGCCGAGACTGTGCAGCACCGGCAGGACGTCGGTGAGTGTTGCCGACGCTCCGCAGAGGTAGAGCGTGAAGATCCACCGGTCCTGCGGCGCGTCTCCTCCCGACTCGGCGGCGTCGAGGGTCACGACGATCTCGCCCGGCTGCAGACCCACGACGCGAATCAGGTCGGCGAGCGCCGCGCGCGGTTCACGAAGCTCCTTGTAATCCTCCGACAACGAGGACAACTGGCGCAGCAGCACGTCCGGGCCGCCCCCGAGCCCGGGGATGTCCTCGGCGGCAGCCAGTTCGCGAACCCGCTCGTCCCAACCGCGGATCGCGGCCGCCAGCGAGGCCTGCATCCGCGCGTGGGCTGAGGATCCCGTGTCGACGGACCCGAGCTCGGCAGCGGTCGTCGGGTCGATGCAGACCAGCACCTGCAACAGCGCCAGCGGCATCTCACTGACGCGCGCCGTGTATTCCAGTGCCGTCCCGTCGACTTCGGCGACCAGCGCACGTTCGAGTGCCAGCCGGCTGTCGGTGTTGTAGCGGTCCCGGGGAAGGTAGATGAGCGCGACCGCGGTGCGTCCGTCGAAGTTGGTGCGCACGAAGAGGCGCAACGACCGCGTCGCCACCGCGTCGAGCATCTCGGTGAGCCGACGTTCGAGCTCGTCCTCGGTCGACGAGAACATCTCCACCAGCGGGTAGTTCTGCAACAGTTCGATCATCGACTGCCCGGCAAAGGAGTCCTCCTCGACACCGGCGTGCGCGAGGACATCGTGCACCTTGCCCCGCAGCACCGGGACGTCGAGAACGGCCTGGTGGTTGCCCGCCGAGGTGAGGGTGCCAAGGAACCGGTGCTCACCGTTGTGTTCACCGCTCCCGTCGAACGTCGGAACCTGGAGCAGCACAGGGAAATTCGTCCGCTGGATGCCGGTCGCAACGAACACCCGGCTCACCCTGGGCATCAGTCGGCGGTCGGACACCGACGGGAAATCGCGGTCGATGGAGTCGGTTCGCCACACGCCGAGACGTTCGGCGTCCGCCACGGAGCCGTCCACACCCACCCGCGCATAGCCCAGTGGATGGAAGTGATTACCCGCGAACCACTCGAGAAGAGCTGCGTATTCACCGCGCTCGGCATCGCCGACGCCGGTCTGTGCGAGCGGCGCGTCGGCCATCTCGCCGGCACACGCCACCATGCGCGCACGCATGTCCGATGCGTCGGCATCGACGTCGATGACCCGCGAGACGACTTCGCGGAGATCTTCGCGCAACGGCTCCGGGTCGATCCCCGGATGACGCGCGAGACCGCTGACGACGATCCACGACTCAGAGGTCGTCTCGCCGGCGTCGACGGCGACGAGTGTGCCCTCGGAGTCGCGTCGTACCGGCATCACCGGATGATCCATCCGGTCGACGGTGAGGTCATGTGCCTCGACCGTGGCCAGGACGGCTTCGACGAGCATGGGCATGTCGTCGTTGACGACGAGGATCTCGACCGTTCCGCCCTCACCCGCGGTCACCTCGACGAGCGCCTGCCCGCGACGGCGGACGCGAGCGGCATCGAGATGCCTGATGACCTGGTCAGCGGCCGACTCGCCTGCCGACCCGTCGGTCCGCGACCTGAAGTAGTGGTTCACCGCGTCCGGAACGAGTGACGTCACATCTGCCGATGCTAGTCACCCGCGCCGGACGGGGTCGGGATTAATCGCGAGTGAGTTTGCGGTGTGTGACGCGGTGGGGGCGGGCGGCGTCGGCGCCGAGACGGTCGATCTTGTTCGCCTCGTAGGCCTCGAAGTTGCCCTCGAACCAGAACCACTGCCCCTCTTCGACGTTGCCCTCCCACGCCAAGATGTGGGTGCAGGTCCGGTCGAGGAACCAGCGGTCGTGGCTGATCACCACGGCACAACCCGGGAACTGCTCGAGCGCGTTCTCCAGTGAGCCCAGGGTCTCGACGTCGAGGTCGTTGGTGGGCTCGTCGAGCAGGATCAGGTTGCCGCCCTCTTTCAGGGTGAGCGCGAGGTTCAGTCGGTTGCGCTCACCGCCGGAGAGCACCTCGGAGCGCTTCTGCTGGTCGGGCCCCTTGAACCCGAAGGCGCTGACGTACGCGCGCGAGGGCATTTCGTTCTGACCGACCTCGATGTAGTCGAGTCCGTCGGACACGACCTCCCACACCGTCTTCTTGGGGTCGATGTTGGCGCGGCTCTGGTCGACATAGCTCAGCTTGACCGTCTCGCCCACCTTGACGGTGCCCGAATCCGGCTGCTCGAGGCCGACGATGGTCTTGAACAGGGTCGTCTTGCCGACGCCGTTGGGTCCGATCACGCCGACGATGCCGTTGCGCGGCAGCGTGAACGACAGATCCTTGATGAGAACCCGGCCTTCGAAGCCCTTGTCCAGGTGGGAGACCTCGACCACGACGTCGCCCAGACGAGGCGGCGTCGGGATCTGGATCTCCTCGAAGTCGAGCTTGCGGGTCTTCTCCGCCTCGGCGGCCATCTCCTCGTACCGGGCCAGACGGGCCTTGTTCTTGGTCTGACGGGCCTTGGCGCCCGAACGAACCCAGGCCAGCTCTTCCTTCAGCCGCTTCTGGAGCTTCTGGTCCTTCTTGCCCTGGACCTCGAGACGCTCGGCCTTCTTCTCCAAGTAGGTCGAGTAGTTGCCCTCGTACGGGTGCAGCTTGCCGCGGTCGACCTCGCAGATCCACTGCGCGACATGGTCGAGGAAGTACCGGTCGTGGGTCACGGCCAGCACGGCGCCGGGGTAGCTCGCCAGGAACTGCTCGAGCCAGAGCACCGACTCGGCGTCGAGGTGGTTGGTCGGCTCGTCGAGCAGGAGGAGGTCGGGCTTCTGCAGCAGCAGCTTGCACAGCGCGACGCGGCGCCGCTCACCGCCGGAGAGGTGGGTGACCGGCGAGTCGGCCGGCGGACACCGCAGGGCGTCCATGGCCTGCTCGAGCTGCGAGTCGAGGTCCCAGGCGTCGTTGTTGTCCAGGTCTTCCTGGAGTTTGCCCATCTCCTCCATCAGCTCGTCGGAGTAGTCGGTGGCGAGCTGCTCGGCGATCTCGTTGAAGCGGTCGAGCTTGACCTTGATCTCGCCCATGCCCTCTTCGACGTTCTCCTTGACCGTCTTCTCCTCGTTCAGAGGCGGTTCCTGGAGCAGGATGCCGACCGTCGCGTCGGGGTCGAGGAAGGCCTCGCCGTTCGACGGCTGGTCCAGGCCGGCCATGATCTTCAGGATCGACGACTTGCCCGCGCCGTTGGGGCCCACCACGCCGATCTTGGCGCCCGGGTAGAAGGACATGGTGACGTCGTCGAGGATGACCTTGTCGCCGTGCGCCTTGCGAACCTTCTTCATCGTGTAGATGAACTCAGCCACGTGAAAACTCCTTCGGACCTGCTCGATGCCGTGTGATTGTCAGCCGCGGACGCGGGGGTGGGCGCCCAGAGCGCACACACATGGAATCCAGCCTAGTCGCCGCCGGATGCCGGGCGACGGTCCGGTGGGTTCGGGCCCTGTCACGCGGGCCCGATCCGACCGTCAGGTCACGCCGCCGACTCCTGGGCTGCCGGCGCCGGCGCGACGGTCGGCGCGTCGACCGCGCGTCCCTGCGCGGGCGTGCCCCGATAGGTGACGACGCAGCGGCTCAGATCGAGCCCGACGGCCACCGCCGTCATCTCGAGATCGGAGCGGCGTGACCCGTCCGCCGATGGGTACTCGTTGGTCTTGATCTGGCCGTGTGCCATCACCGGCCGCCCCTTGGCGATCGCCAGGCCGACGCCGGTGAGCAGCCGCCGCCAACAGCTGACCGTGAGATACAGCGTGGGACCGTCCGTCCATTCGCCGGTGCTCTTGTCGATGCGGCGCGACGTGCATGCCACGCGAAACGAGATCACATCCTCGCCGGTGGTCGTCTGACGCCGGCGGGGATCGGACACTACGGTTCCGATGACGGTCGTGTACGTCTCAAACATGGTCGTCTCCTACGGGTGTCGGCCACGGGAAGGTGTGGCCGACTCAGGATCACCCGCGACGGCATGAGAAAACGCCCACCTTCGCCGGCTGTGGAGAATCGAACGGGTTACCCACAGATCACCGGCGCACCGGGCGTTCCCGCCCTAGGATCGCGGAATGCGGATGCGCGGGTTTCTGGTCGGTCTGATCGCGACGGTCATGATGCTGCTGGCCCCGCCCCTCGCGGGCGCGGCGCCGAGCACACAGATCGGGTTGACCGGCTTGACCGAGGCGACGGCAGGCCGACTCGCACTGGCCGACTCCGTCGCCGCGACCAAGTGGGCCTCCGGCGCAGCCATCGACGACCCGGCCCGCGAACAGGTGGTCCTGGACACGGTGTCGCAGTTGGCGCTCGACCGCGACCTCGATCCGGCCTACGTCCGCAGCGTCTTCCGCGACCAGATCGAGGCGAGCAAGACCGTGCAGCGCGGGTTGTTCGCCCGATGGCAGTTGCCCGGTCAGACGGCGCCGCCCGCGACGCCGGATCTCGGCCCGGTCCGGACGGCGATCAACGCGTTCACCGTGGCGATCGTCGACGAGCTGGCCGCTGCACGGGGACTCGTGACGAGCCCTCGGTGCCCACCGGAGCTGGTCGCCGCGACGGGATCCACCGCTGCGGGGCTCGGCTTCGATCCGCTGCACATCGGTGCCCTGATCCAGGCCGGGTCGTCGGTCTGCACAGTGTCGACGGGGTCCAGCTGAGGCGGATACGGCTCAACCGCGCTTGTTGAGCTCCTTGAGCATCTCGTTGTAGCTGCCGAGGTCGGCGTCGTGGTCGCGCACGGCGTTGCGGTCGTAGCGTCGCGCCTGCCTGGTGTCGCTTCGTTGCCACTGCACGAACAGCGAGAGCAAGACCACCACGAGCGGGATCTCGCCTGCAGCCCAGGCGATTCCGCCGCCGACGCGCTGATCGTCGAACAGGTCGTAGTTCCACGGGAGATTCAGTCCACGGTAGTAGGTCTCGGCGATGACCGCGGTGGTCATCATCAGCGCGATTCCGAAGAACGCGTGGAACGGTATCGAGGCCATCACGAGGCCGAGTTTGGCCACCGGTGACACCTGACGCGGCGCCGGGTCGATGCCGATCACCAGCCAGTAGAACAGGTAGCCGCTGATCAGGAAGTGGAGATTCATCAGCAGATGAGCCGCGTGATACTGGACCACGGCCTCGTACAGACCGCCCAGATACAGCACGTAGAAGCTGCCGACGAACATGACCGCGGCGATCAGCGGGTGGGTCAGAATCCGGGACGGCGCCGAGTGCACGCCCAGCTGAATCCATTCGCGTGGTCCCGGCGGATTGCCCCGTCCGGCCGGCGGCAGCGCCCGCAACGCAAGCGTCACCGGGCCGCCGAGCACGAGCAGCACCGGCACCATCATCGACATCAGCATGTGCGCGATCATGTGGATGCTGAACATCGCCGGCGCATAGCGGCCGAATCCCGACGACGTCGCCAGCAACAGCAGCAGACACCCGAGAACCCATGCCACGGTACGGCCGACCGGCCAGGCGTCGCCCCGGCGCTTCAGGCGGATGACGCCGCGCAGATACACGACGGCCAGGACGATGGCGGCGAGACCGAAGATCAGATCGAAGCGCCACTCGGTGAGAAGGCGGACGAACGTCGGCGGTCCGTCGAGGTCGTATCCGATCGCGTTCTCGGTCGCCGAGATCTCCGCGGTGTCGACGAGGGGCGGCGGAGTACGGCCCAGACCGACGGCGAGCCCGAAGGTCGCCGCGAACACCGCCAACTCGACCAGGCCGAACCGGACGAACAGTGACGGCTTGGCGTCGGAATCCAGTTGCGCGATGGTCACCCGCCGATGCCAGGCACCCAATCCGCCGAGCACGACGAGGGCCACCACCTTGGCCACGACGAGGCGGCCGTACGTGTCGGTGAACAGGTCCCCCACCGGTACCCGCACCAAGGCGTTGACGACGCCGCTGGCGCCGACGACGAGGATGCACCAGAACGCGACGCGAGAGAACCGTCGGACCGCGAGCGCACGCCACCGTCCGTCGGCGAGGGCATAGACCACGACGGCGGCCAGCCCACCGAGCCACAGGGTCGCCCCGATGATGTGCAGGATCAGGCTATTGGTGGCCACGTCGTGGTTGCCGCCCGACGACGAGTGGCCTGCCAGCGCCGAGGGCATCAGGCTGAACACGGCGAACGCGATCACCGCGATCGTTGGGCCCCAGTGCAGGGTGATCCGCGCGATGATGGCCGCCACCAGCGCGAACACTGCGGTCCAGAACCACGTGCGCACCTCTGCGACCTGGCTGTACGCGGTCAGCAGATTGGCGGGTCGGATCGCTTCGCCGAGGGGCGCCCCGCTGACCTCCGACGCCGAGAACGGCATCAGGAGGAGGGCGCAGACCGACCATGTCAACGCACTCGCCGCGGCGATGCGGATGGCGCGATAACCCCCGACGTCGAGGACACCACTCGCCTGGGGCGGGACGAAGAACGCGGCGAACACGGCCGAACCGAGCGCGATGGCCGCGGCGAACTCGCCGACCGCGGTCAGCGCCGGCGCGCCGTAGGTGGTGAGGGGCCCCGGATCGGGTACGCCGGTCAGCCGCAGCGCCGACGCCGCGGAGATCGCGGTGACGGCGACTGCGACGATCGCGGCGAGCCAACCCGATGCCCACAGGATCGCGGTGACGACCCCGCGCGGTTCGTTCATCGCGTCGCGATGCTGCTCCGCGGAGGCGGGCGTCGACGTGCGGGTCATCCCTCAACTGTAGGACCGGCAGCTGACGCGATCCCAATTCGACCTGGCCCGCCGTGGCGCACGGCATACCCGCGGCCGTGTCGTAGACTCTCTCTGCCCGGCAACTGGTGTGCGATGTCACGCCCGCCGGTCAGCCTCCGTAGCTCAGGTGGATAGAGCAAGGGCCTTCTAATCCCTAGGTCGCAGGTTCGAGTCCTGCCGGGGGCACTGCAAGTTCGTTCGCGACCCAGATCACGGCCTCGCGCTCGCAGTCGCGGGATGGACGGTCCTTGGTCTGTGGCGCCGTAAAACCTCGGACCGGCTGACCGTCTCCGTCGTCTCAGACTGGGCGTCCACCCGCGTGGTCATCCCTGACGCCATCGGCGCGCGGTGTTCGACTCCCCCACAACGATGCTGGGGCTAGCGACCCGTGTCCAAGAGGTACTTGACGATGGCCCCACCATCCGCGCATGGTACTGCGGCGCCTTGCGTTCCGAAACGCACGTTACCGCCAGGTCCATAATCTTCACATGACTCCCCTCATGCGCCTCGTCCACGTCATCGCGCTAGTTTGCGCCGTGGCGTTTACGACGCTGCTTGTCCTCGCGCGAGTTCCAGAAACGCGGCACCTAATCGCTTGGGGGCAAGCACCCGCGTGGATTACAGCAGGAGTGCCCTTCTTCGCATTGGCAGGTGTACTCGTGGCAATTGCGAAGTGGCAGGACGACAACAAATTCAGACACGAGGACGAAGCCAATCAAGCCAGATTAGTCGCGGTGCTCACCACACCGGACGGGGCCAAAGGTATTCGAAATCGGAGCCCTCAGCCCATCTATGACGTCCACGTTCGCTCTATAATCTCAGCAGCAGATCACCAGCCGCTTCTAACCATTGGCCAATTTCAACAGAATGAACTTCCCGCAGGCGACACACTTGTCCTTGCGCAATTCAATGCCGGCGTCAACCAGAGCACAATGATCGGGTTCACCGACGCGAACGGCCGGAGGTGGTACCGCATCGGTTCATTTGCCCCGCAGAGACTGACTGGCAAATTCATCGATCCGCCTCCCAAGTCACTTTTTGACGCGCACATGAGCATACCCAGGCTTGGCCTAGACCACGAAGACCTCAGGGAAGGCCACTCCGACTCGACGCGGCGCGAAAGCCACTAGCAACGGTGCCTCACTCAGGTAGGCGATGCGGTCGACATACACTAGCGCTGGTTAACCCGTCAAACCCAGACAACTTCGTAGGACTCCACACCCTCGGCCACCCGGCGAGGCTAGGTCCTAGACCAAGTAAGCGAGCACCCTCACAGTTCGCTCACAAGTCCGCGAACGACAGCTTGCAGGACGAGTTCGGCGGACGACCGACCATTGCGAAAGCTGCCCCAACAGATCGGGAACCGACCGGGGCACTCCGCGCGTCAAAGTCCTGCACCACCACTTCGGTGGGTCGCGACTCCCTGGAGGATCATGATGCTCCCCGCCCCACTGTCCGGATTTCCGCCGCCGTCCCGCGGGCGACGATTTGGAAGCCGTTCGACGACTTCACAATTCGGCATCGATCCCGCCGAGGTCCAGGAGATCGCGCGTACCTGGCGGGCCTCCGGGATCGCTATCCACGCCGCGGATGTCGAGGCCATCGGTGCGGCGTTCGCGCCGTCGAGCCGGGTGGCTCGAGCCCTCGCTGCGGTCGCCCGCCCCGCGCGCCTGGCGGTCGACTCCATCGGCGAACGACTCACCTCGATGAGCGGGATGCTGCGAACCTTCGACTCGACGGTGGCCGCCACCGACGCGCGATCGGGCGCGCTCTTCCGCGACCTGGCGGACCGCTGATGCGGCCCACCGTCTCGCAGTTGCGTGCGTGGAATCCGCAGTCGTTCACCGACGCCGGGTCCGCCGCGGTCGCGGTCGCCGAGTCCCTCGACACCGGCGTGGACACCGCAGTCCGCGCCTTCGACTCCGCGTCGTCGTGGTCGGGTGTCACTCATGATGCCGCGAACCGGGCCATCTGGGCGGAACACGATCATGCGGGCGAGATACGCAATGTGCTGCACATGGTCGCCGACGAGGCGACCGACGCCGGTGCCGACCTCTGTCACGCCCGCGACTTCGCGCTGGGCGTGGTCCGCGGCGCCGAGGGGCTGGGCTTCACCGTCTTCGACGACGGCACGGTCACCCATCCCGACACCGACCGCGCCGGCCAGGCCGCCCTTCTCGCGGACTCTGTCTCCGATGCGCTCGACACCGTCGACACACTCGACGAGCGGTATGGCGAACGACTCGAGGATCTGACCGCCGACCTCGCGTCGATGATCACCGGTCAGCCCGATGTCCGAGTACCGGGCGGAACAGCCATGGATGCCGATGCTGTCGTCCGCATGTTAGAAGCGCTCACGCCGACCCAGGTGCGGGACATCGTCGGACAGATGGACCCGGACGAGGTGCGTCGTCTGATGCAATCGAACCCGCACGTCGTCGGAAACCTGCCCGGTGTCCCGTTCGCCATCCGGGCGCAGGCCAACGAAATCAACATCCGGAACGCTCTCGTGGACGAGATCCAGGCCGGCCGTGCAGAGGGACTCCGGGCCCGGACTCTCCGTGGGCTTCTCGAGCCGACACCCGAGCCGACCACGGCGGGAACACCCCGCGGTGACGACGGGCTCGTCGAGCGGACCTTCCTCACCTTCGTCAACACACCCCGGGGCCGCCTGGTCGAGATGATCGGAGCGCTGCGGCCCGGCACCACGAACACCGCGATCTACGTTCCGGGCACCGGGACGAACCTCGACACCGCAGTCGGCCGCAACCGCACGGCGGCAACCGAACTCGCGACCCGCACGGGCGGGCCCGTCTTTCTCTACCTCGACGGCGACCTGCCCCCGGACCTACGCGCGGCGGCGAGCCCGAGTTTCGCCGCCGCCATGGCGCACCGCCTGGAACTGTTCGGCTCGGAGTTGGACGTCGAGATCGCGCGTCACGCGCCCGCGGCGACCACCACCTACATCGGCCACAGCTACGGCGGATCAATCGTGGGCTCGGCCGAACAGCTCGGTCTGGCCCCCGACCGCGTCATCTATGCGTCGTCGGCGGGCACCGGAATCTACGACACCCCGCATCCCCAGGGCGTCGATCGCTACTCGCTGACCTTCCCCGGCGACCCCATCCACTATGTGCAGTCACTCCCCGGCAACCCCCACGGGCACGACCCCGACACCGCACCCGGCGTGAAAAGGCTCGACACCGGCACAGTCGATGCAGACGGACGCACAGTGAACGAAAACCGACGCACAGTCGACGGGGGGCTCGTCACCCACGGCGCCTACTGGAACGATCCGGAGTCGACGGCCTTCCAGAACATGGTGAAGGTCATCGTCGGCGCCGAACCCGATCTCTACGTGCCACGCAAACCCGATGTCGCCGAACTCCCACCGCCGGTCGGCGCACCCGCTCCCCTGTGGTGGCTCTATCTCTTCAACGATCGTGCCGATGGGGACATCGACCTACCTGGCCCGTTTCCCGACATCCCGCTACGGCTGCCGTGGTGAGTGCTCCTCCCGGTCGACATCGACCGTCCCCCGCCATCCGCCGATGAGCCGCATGGAGTGGTAGATGACCAGTGCCGCGACCGATCCCAGCGAGATGCCGGCGAAGACGAGGTCGCCGACCTGCCAGGTGTAGTCGGCGATGCCGATGATGAGCGGGATCGCCGCGGTGAACTGGTTGATGGGCTTGGAGAAATCGACCTTGTTCCGCACCCAGATCTGTACGCCGATGACGCCGACCAGACCGTAGAGCGCCGTCGTGACACCGCCGAGCACACCCGGCGGGATCGCGGCGATCACGGCACCGACCTTGGGCGAGAGCCCCAGCAGGATCGCGGCGCCGCCCGCCACCCAGTAGGCCGCGGTCGAGTACACCTTGGTCGCCGACATCACGCCGATGTTCTCGGCATAGGTCGTCGTGGCCGAACCACCGCCGCTGCCCGCGAGCATGGTGGCCACTCCGTCCGCGGCCAGCGCACGACCCATGGTGGCGTCGTAGTCCTCACCGGTCATCATCGCCACCGACTTCACGTGGCCGATGTTCTCGACGACGAGGACCAGCACGACCGGGAGGAACAGCGGCAGCACACCCAGCTCGAACGTTGGCGTCTGGAAGTCGGGCAGACCGATCCACGCGGCGTCGCCGATGCCGGAGGTGTCGATGTAGTCCTTGCCGCTGTCGATCCGGTCCAGGATCAACGCGAGGACATAACCGACCACGACGCTCAGGAAGATCGCGAGTCGTCCCAGCAGGCCGCGGAACAGCACTGCCGAAGCCACCAGCAACACCAGCACGATCGTCGCGAGAACCGGATCCTCGACGAAGTTGTTCTTCGCCGCCGGTGCGAGATTGAGGCCGATCAGCGCGACGATCGCGCCGGTCACCACCGGTGGCATGAGGGTCTCGATCCATCGGACACCGGCGAAATGGCTGATGAGTCCGATGACGACGAGCATCGCGCCGACCGCCACGAGTCCGCCCAGCGCCGACGACGCGCCGTCAGAGGCGACGGCGGCCGTCACCGGCGCGATGATGGCGAAGCTCGAACCCAGGTAACTGGGCAGTCGGTTGCGGGTGATCAACAGGAACAGGATCGTGCCGATACCGGAGAAGAACAGCGTCGTCGACGGCGGGAACCCGGTCAGCACCGGCACCAGGAACGTCGCCCCGAACATGGCGACCACATGTTGCAGACCGATGCTGACCGTGCGAGGCCAGGTCAATCGTTCCTCGGGCGCGACCACCGCGTTGTCGGTCAGCCTCCACGACAGCAGTTTCAGAGACCTCGTCTCCGGTTCACTCATGCCGAACAGTGTGCGGCACCGACCTCACCGACGCCTCACTTCGGGTCCCCAGTCACCTCGGCACGCCCGCTCGATATGCAACTAGACTCATATACACCTTGTTGCATAGTGCGTTGTTGCAATGTTAGCTTGCTCTCATGGCGCTCGAACATGCGATTCTGGTGTCGCTGGCCGAGCGACCCGGAACGGGCTACGAGATCGGTCAGCAGTTCGACCGCAGCATCGGCTACTTCTGGTCGGCCACGCACCAGCAGATCTACCGGACACTCAAGAAGCTCCTCGACGACGACCTCGTCAGCGTCGAATCGTTCAGCCAGGATGGTCGCCCGGACAAGAAGGTCTACACGATCTCCGATGCCGGTCGCGACGCCCTCGCCGAGTGGGCCATGAGTCCGACTCCGCTGCAACCGCTTCGCAGCGACATCGGCGTGAAGCTACGGGCCGCGGAGTTCGGTGACCTCGCCGCCATCATCGGCGAACTCAAGGCACACCGCGACGAACATCTCGCACAGCTCAAGCTCTACACCGGCTTCCAGGCCGACTATTACCCCGATCCCGACGCGCTGATCGGCCGCAAACTGCACCAATACCTCGTCCTCCGCGGCGGCATTCGCCAGGAGGAGGGATACATCGAATGGTGCGACGAGGTCATCCACGGACTCGAACGCGAACTGACCGAGAGCTGAATCCGCCAGTCCCCCAGACCACGAACACCGCCCACCCAGGTTCCACCGAGATGAAAGGTCGCGCCATGTCAGCCCCGACGGCACAACCGAATCAGCACTATCCGCACCTGTTCACGCCCCTGCAGATCGGCGGCATGACCATCGAGAACCGATTGGTCATGGGGTCGATGCACACCGGTCTCGAAGATCGGTTCTGGGACACCGACAAGTTGGCCGCGTACTTCGCCGAACGAGCGAAAGGTGGTGCGGGACTCATCATCACCGGCGGGTTCGGCACCAGCCGGACAGGCCTGCTCGCGTTCGCCGGCGGCAAGATGACCAACGTCGTCGACATGACCCGCCACAAGCGCGTGACCAAGGCCGTGCACGACGAGGGCGGCAAGATCGCGATGCAGCTGATCCACGCCGGCCGATACGGCTACACACCGTTCAAGGTCGCACCGGGCACCGATCCGTCGCCGATCCACCCGTTCAAGCACCTGAAGATGACCGAGCCGATCATCCGCCACGTCATCCGGTCGTTCGGCCAGTCCGCCAAGCTCGCACGCAAGGCGGGTTATGACGCCATCGAGATCATGGGCGGCGAGGGCTATCTCATCAACCAGTTCCTCTGCCCCCACACCAACGACCGCACCGACAAATGGGGCGGCAACACCGAGAACCGCCAGCGCTTCCTCGTCGAGGTCATCAAGGAGATCCGCCGTCAGGTCCCGCGCGACTACCCGGTGATCCTGCGCCAGTCGATCGCCGACCTGATCCGCAAGGGCCAGACCTGGGACGAGGTCGCGCTGATGGCCCGCAAGGCCGAGCAGTACGGCGTCGACGCGATCAACACCGACATCGGCTGGCACGAGGCGCAGGTCCCGACGATCGTCACCTCGGTGCCGCGCGGCGCGTTCGTGAAATTCACCGAACGCCTCCGCGACGAGGTCTCGATCCCCCTCATCGCGGCCAACCGCATCAACACCCCGGAGCTCGGCGAGGAGATCCTCGCCAACGGCCGCGTCGACGCCATCCAGATGGCGCGCCCGTTCCTCGCCGACCCCCACCTGGCGAACAAGGCCCGCGAGGGCCGGTCCGACGAGATCAACACCTGCATCGGCTGCAACCAGGCCTGCCTCGACCACGCCTTCGTCGGCAAACACGTGTCGTGCCTGGTGAACCCGATCGCGGGCCGCGAGACCACCCTGATCCTGGGTCCGACGCGAAAGGCCAAGCGCGTGGCCGTGATCGGCGCGGGGCCGGCCGGCCTGTCGGCAGCCGTGGCCGGTGCGCAACGCGGCCACAAGGTCACCCTGTTCGAGGGTGGCGACTCGATCGGCGGCCAGTTCTCCATCGCCGCACGCATTCCGGGCAAGGAGGAGTTCAAGGAGACGATCCGCTACTTCACCCGCCAGATCGAGGTGCTCGGTATCGAGGTCCGGCTCAACACCCGCGCCGACGCCGAGGCGATCATCGCCGAGAGGTACGACGACGTGATCGTCGCGACCGGCGTCGTGCCGCGCATCCCGAGCTTCCCCGGCGTCGATCATCCGATGGCGATGTCGTACGCCGAGGCCGTGCTCGGGCATCGGGAGATCGGCAAGCGGGTGGCTGTGATCGGCGCCGGCGGTATCGGTTTCGACGTCAGCGAGTTCCTCACGACCGATGAGTCGCCAACCCTGAATCTCAAGGAATGGGAACAGGAGTGGGGTGTCACCGACGACCCGGAGAAGCCCGGATTCGTCACCAAGCCGCGGCCCCTCCCCCCGGTGCGCCAGGTCTACCTGGTCCAGCGCAAGGCCGGCAAGCAGGGCAAGTCGCTCGGCAAGACCACCGGCTGGGTGCATCGCGCGACGATGAAGATGAAGGGCGTCGAGCAGATCACCGGCGCGACCTACGACAAGATCGACGATCAGGGACTGCATCTGAGCTTCCGCGACGACGAGGGCAACGTCACCGACACCCGCGTTCTCGAGGTCGACAACGTGGTCATCTGCGCGGGCCAGGAATCGGTCCGGGATCTCGTCGACCCGCTGACCTTGGCCGGTGTCACCACACACGTCATCGGCGGAGCCGACTACGCGGGTGAGCTCGACGCCAAGCGCGCGATCCGCCAGGGCACCGAGGTGGCCGCGGGTATCGACTGACGGTCGGCCTCGGCGTGAGAGGCGGCGGCTACCATTGCGACATGCCGGTACCGCCGCCCTCCGCCACCGCCCGCGCCGTCGTGACCGGGGCCTCGTCCGGGATCGGACGGGAACTCGCTCGCGCGTTGGCCGCCCGAGGTCACTCGGTCATCCTCGTCGCCCGCCGCGGTGAGCTTCTCGAGGAGCTCGCGGGCGAACTGCGGACGGCCCATGAGGTCTCGGTCGAGGTCCGTGCTGTCGACCTGTCCGACCCGACGAAGGTCGAGGTGCTCGCCGCCGAGTTCGCCGGGCGCGACATCTCGATCCTCTGCAACAACGCGGGCATCGCAACATTCGGTCCGGTCGCCGAGCTCGACGCCGACTACGAACGCGCGCAGGTCCGGTTGAATGTCAACGCCGTTCACGACCTCACCCTGGCGGTACTGCCCCAGATGGTGAAGCGCGGCTCCGGCGGCATCCTGATGGTCGGGTCGGCGGCCGGCAACATGCCGATCCCCAACAACGCGACCTACGCGGCGTCGAAGGCGTTCGTGAACAGCTTCAGTGAGTCCCTGCGCGGCGAGGTGTCCGCGCAGGGCGTGCACGTCACCCTGCTCGCGCCCGGACCGGTGCGCACGCACACCCCCACCCCCGACGAGGCGTCCATCGTCGACAAGGTCGTCCCGGATTTCCTGTGGCACTCCTCGGCCAAGGTCGCCGAGGTGAGTCTGGATGCATTGGCGCACAACAAGATGCGGGTCGTTCCCGGCACCCTGTCGAAGGCGATGTCGGTGGCGGGCGGTTACACACCGCGCTCCGTGGTGGCGCCCATCGTCGGCGGCTTCTACCGCAAGTTCGGCGCCGAGTAGCCCTCGCGGCAGCGTTCAACGCCGCCGGCGACGTCCGGTACCGAAAATCGCGCGGCTGAACTCACGTCCGGCCGCACTGGCCGCCGAGCGCAGGAAACTCTGCATCGGCTTGCTGGTCAGCACCTCGGTCAGCAGCCCCGGCTCCTCCGATGCGGGACCCGGTGTCGGAGCCGGCGCAGGCGACGGAGCCGGAGCCGGCGCATCGGCGGGCTCGCCCGGCGCCAGAGTGTTGGCGGCGAGCATCTCGTAGGCAGACTCCCGATCGACCGAGGTGCCGTACTTCGCATACAGCGGTCCGGCTTTCGCGGCGGCCGTGATCGCGTCGGCCCCGATCGCCTCCATCGACGACCGCGGCGCACGGATCACCGTCCACGCGACCGGTGTCGGCGCGCCGCGCTCGGACAGCACCGTCACGATCGCCTCGCCGGTACCGAGGGAGGTCAGGGCCTGTTCGAGGTCGTAGACCTCCGACACCGGATACGTTTTGACGGTCGTGCGCAGCGCCTTCTGGTCGTCGGGGGTGAAGGCCCGCAGCGCGTGTTGGACTCGCGCACCGAGCTGCGAGAGCACCTCCTTGGGAATGTCGGTCGGCAGCTGAGAGCAGAAGAAGACGCCGACGCCCTTCGACCGGATGAGTTTGACGGTCTGGACGACCTGGTCCACAAAGGCCTTCGACGCGTCGTCGAACAGCAGGTGCGACTCGTCGAAGATGAAGACCAGCTTGGGTTTGTCGAGGTCGCCGACCTCGGGCAGGAATTCGAACAAGTCGGCCAGGATCCACATGAGGAACGTCGAGAACAGAGCGGGGCGGGCCGCCTGGGTACCGAGCTCGAACAGCGTGATGATGCCGCGCCCGTCGGGCGCCATCCGGATGAGGTCGGCGGGATCGATCTCGGGCTCGCCGAAGAACGTGTCACCGCCGTCGGCCTCGAGATTCGACAGCGCACGCAGGATCACGCCCGCCGTCTGACGTGACACCCCGCCGATCCCCTTCAGTTCGGCCTTGCCCTCGTCGCCGGTGAGGAAGGCGATGACCGACCGCAGGTCTTTGAGATCCAGGAGCGGCAGACCCTTCTTGTCCGCCCAGTGGAAGATGAGGCCGAGTGTCGACTCCTGAGTGGCGTTGAGTCCCAACACCTTACTGAGCAGGATGGGCCCGAAGGAGGTGATCGTGGCGCGGATCGGCACCCCGATCCCCTCCGACCCCAGCGAGACGAACTCGACCGGGTGCGCGGCCGGTTGCCAGTCGTCACCGGTCTGCCGGGAACGGTCGGCGATCTTGTCGTTGCTCACGCCCGGCCGGCTGAGTCCCGACAGGTCACCCTTGATGTCGGCCATCACGACGGGGACGCCGTTGCTCGACAGCTGCTCGGCGATCAGTTGCAGCGTCTTGGTCTTTCCGGTCCCGGTCGCACCTGCGACGAGACCGTGTCGATTCATCATCGACAGTGGGATACGGACCTTCGCCTCAGGATCCACCTGCCCCGACACCGAGACGGCGCCCAGCTCGAGTGCGGTGGTGGTGAACGCGTATCCGGCGGCGATGCTCTGGGCTGCACCGCCCTGGGCGGGACTGGAGGCTTCGGTCACGAGCACACGATAGCCCTCGGGGCCGATCTCCCGCGGTTCTGCGCGCTGGGTTGGCTAAGGTTGTCGGGTGCAGGACAAACTGGTGTGGATCGACTGCGAGATGACCGGACTCCGCCTCGAGTCGGACAAACTCATCGAGATCGCGGCCCTGGTGACCGACGGCGACCTCAACATCCTCGGCGACGGCGTCGACGTCGTGATCCACGCCGACGATGCCGCCCTCGCCTCGATGCCGGACGTGGTGACCAAGATGCACGCGGCGTCGGGTCTCACCGAGGAGGTGCGGGCGTCCACGGTCACCCTCGCCGAGGCCGAGAAGATGGTCCTGGACTACATCCGCACACACGTGACCACAGCCGGAGCGGTCCCCCTCGCCGGTAACTCGATCGCCACCGACCGCGGTTTCATCACCCGGGACATGCCCGAACTCGACGCCTACCTGCACTACCGCATGGTCGACGTGAGCTCCATCAAGGAGCTGTGCCGTCGCTGGTATCCGAAGGTCTACTTCGGTCAGCCGGAGAAGGGCCTCGCACACCGGGCACTGGCCGACATCCGCGAGTCGATCCGCGAGCTGCGCTACTACCGCGCAGCGGCGTTCGTGCCGCCTCCCGGACCCGACACCGACGCTCTTGCCGACATCGTGAAAGACCTCGGCCCCGCGTGAACACGCTGGTCGGTTAACCGATTGGAGTTCTGCGGCACCGACCCGCTAGAGTGTTGATGGCTCTGAGACCCGGCGCTGACGCCCAGGTTTCCGACGCCGATGGTGGATGTAGTTCAGTTGGTAGAGCACCAGGTTGTGATCCTGGCTGTCGCGGGTTCGAGTCCCGTCATCCACCCCGACGAAGCCCCGCCTGCGATCCGCAGGCGGGGCTTTCTCGTGTCCGTCGTGCGACAGCCATGCGACATGGTCGATCCGGTCATTCCGGCCTTCGGATGTCCCATAAGACCTGCGGCGGCGAGGACGCCGTGATCGAATCTCGAAGCGCCTGGGCGAGTAACTGCTCGACACCGGGGCTTCACAGGTTGACGTAGTGAACAGGCGCTACCAGTCGCGAAGTGGTGTTCAGCCGAGGAGATCGCCGAAGCCGCGTTTCTCCAGGCTCAGGACGAGGCTCTTGCTCGGGTAGTTGTGCTGCAACCACTGTCTGATGCCCTCGGCCTGCCGCGGTCGCGGGGCGTCTTCCAGGTGCAGGCTGGACAGCAACTGACCGACGAAAGCCGGCTCGGGCCGCTGTTCACGGGCAGGCACGAATACGGTGTCGTCCCAGAGACGATGTGAGATACCCATGGCCGCGTCCAACCCATGTCGAATACTGGTGTGTCGAGTGGAGATGTGAATCCTCTTTGTGCCTGCGGCCCACAATACCGACTTGTACAACCCCAGGACGTACCAATGCCTGTCTCTGCTGATCAAGTGCTCGCGACCCGGATACGAATGACAGGCACGCCACCGCTGTCGTCGACGCCGAGGACTTCAATCGTGACGAACGACGGCAGCAGAAGTTCTCGCTGGTAGCGCAGTCGCTCGTCGCCGGACAGCGACACCCACAATGCGCGCACGCCCACAGGGATCAAGACCTCGATCAATGCTGGACCGCCGCCCAACGAGGGACGCGTGAACTCGTCGATCGCAACCTGCCGATCGATCGACGTGCCGAAGAATCCGGCAAGCAACACCTCCTGGCCGCCCAGCTCCCCGAGGTCGGTGTGGTCGACCCCGAACACCTTCCGGATATCCCGCACCCCGCGGTACGCCTGCACTGGTCGACGCAAGCGATGTCGGCGCACGAGTGCGTCCAGCTCCTCCGCCTTCTCCATGTAGTACGGGTCGTCGGACTCTCCGCGGGTGGCTTTCTGCAGCTCATCATAAGTTCGGTCGTCGCGCTGCCAGGTATCGATGATCGCGCGCTCATCCGCCGTCAGTGCCGCGTCGTCCGCGAGGTACTCGGCATCGAGAACCTCTGCCGCGGCGTCGCTATCCGCAGGAGTGGGCCCGCCGATGGGCTCGTCGTCCGGTGTGGGGGTCAGCGTCAGACCTTCCGGTGGAGGTGGTGCCATGCCGTCAGGTGAATCGTATGCAGGCCCCGTGACAGGTTCAGTCTCGCTGTCGATGTGTTCAGAGGCAGTTACGTAGGGCCACGAGGTCTACGCGTCGATGTCGCTCACGGGAGTTCGAGTCCCGCGTCATCCACCCCGAATCTTTTTCGCAGCGCTGTCGATACCTGTGTTCCCCGTACGTCACCATGGTGTCGGACCGATCCGGTTCGACATGATGGCCACATCCGCACCGAGGTGCGTCCGGCCGAGAACTGGAGGAACAATGAAGTACGCATTGCTGCTCATGGGACACGTCAACGATCCGGCGTGTGGTGAGGACGGGGGCGCCAGTCCCGAGGAGTTCTTCGCCTTCGACGAGGAGATCACCAAGGCCGGTGTCGTGGTCAGCTCCTTCGCTCTGGAGGACGAGCGCGCGGTGGTGCACACCGACGACAGCGGCGAACGTGTCGTGGCGTCGAGCGGACCGTTCGCGGAGGTGCGGGAGTTTGTCGGCGGGGTCTACGTCATCGACGTCGCGAACGTGGACGAGGCGATCGAGTGGGCCCGACGCAGCCCCGGTTCGGCGCCCGGCGGCCACGTCGAGATCCGACCGCTCGCACCCTACTGAGCGATGACGAGTCCTCCGCATCGTCCGGCGGCCACGGAGTCCATGAGGCCCATGGGGTCCGTGACCCGCCGGGCGGTGTCCGGCATCGACCGAGATGTCCGCGCGCGTGTACTCGCCACTCTGACTCGGAAATTCGGCGACCTCGACCTCGCGGAAGACGCGGTTCAGGACGCGATCGCCCAGGCGCTGACCACCTGGCCCCGGAGCGGCGTCCCGGACTCGCCGGAGGCCTGGCTGACGACGACGGCCAAACGCAAGGCACTCGATGTGGTGCGACGTGAATCCGTTCTCGCCGGCAAGCTCGCCCGGTTGCACGCCGAGACCGAACGCGCCCCGGCGCCTGCGGGTTTCGCGGACCCGGCCGATGCGCCGCCGCCGCAGCTCCCCGACGAGCGACTCGGCATGTTCTTCGCCTGCACCCACCCCGTGCTTCGCACCGAGGACCGTATCGCGCTCACCCTCCGGTTCGTTGCCGGCCTGACCACCGCGGAGGTCGCGCACGCCCTGCTGATCGGCGTCCCGACGGCTCAGCAGCGAATCGTGCGCGCCAAGAAGCGAATCGGCGCGCTGGGGGTTCCGTTCACCCCACCGCGCGACGACGACCTCCCCGCCCGGCTCGGCGGGGTTCTGCGCGTGGTCTACCTGATGTTCTCCGAGGGATTCGCCCGCTCGAGCGGCGACGCGCACATCCGCGACGATCTCACCGGCGAGGCCCTCACCCTCGCACGAACCCTGCGGTCTCTGCTCCCTCGCGCCGAGACGTCCGGGCTGCTCGCCTTGCTGCTCCTCACCCAGGCTCGCCGTCCGGCGCGACTCGACGGGAACGGAAGGCCGGTCCCGCTGGGCGACCAGGATCGCCGTCTCTGGGACCGAAGCCTCACCGACGAGGGCATCGCTCTCGCCGAAAATGCGGCCGCACAACCAGATGCGGGTCCGTACACGATCCAGGCGGCAATCGCCGCGGTGCACGCCGAGGCACCGACCGCGACGGAGACCGACTGGGCTCAGATCGCGGTCCTGTACCGACTGCTCGAGGCACATGATCCCGGTCCCGTGGTGCGCGTCGGCCGCGCTGTCGCCGTGGGTCGCGCCCACGGCCCGGCGCGCGGCATCGCGATGCTCGATGAGTTGCGGTCGGATCCACAGCTCGACCGCTTCCGGCCGTTCCACATCGCGCGGGCGCTCACGCTCTCGGAACTGGGCGACGACGTCGGCGCGGCTGACGCCTACCGCCGAGCACTCGACCTGCCCGGCAACGAGGCCGAGGACGACTACCTGGCCGATGCGCTGGCCGGACTCCGGTCGGGCATGCAGATGTAGTGCGTCGTTGCTCCTGGCGCAACGACGAGCTACATCTGGCCCGTCGTTTCGGTGGTCGCACCCGACCGGGGACCTTCGACCTCAAAAGTCCCCGAAGCCCGGCGCATGAGCATGGGGCACAGTAACGTCCACCCCATGCCTTCCTACTGGGTCATGCCTGCTGTCGCGCTGATCTCGTGCATCATCATCGGGATCGGCTTCATCGTCGGAATCCCCGGCGACCGGGACCACAGCGACAAGGACTGAGATCGACGCCTCGGACGAGGCACGATCACACGGCCGTACCGTCGGGGTGCGTGCCGCGATGACACCGGACGTCTGGCGGTGTCGTCCGACGCCCGGAAGGACGCCACGTGGACCTCACACGCAGACAGTGGCTGGCCGGTGCCGCCACGACCGCCGCCGGTGCGGCGCTCGGCAGCACCCTCGCCGCGGGCCAGACCACCGCATCGCCTGCCGAATCGACGAACCATCTCGTCGGCTGCGGGATCGCGGACGTCACCGGCGCGGTCGCCGGGCAGGGCATGATGGGGTACTCCAATCCCGAGCAGATCGCGGCCGGACTTCTCCAGCGCTGCTGGGCGCGGGCCTACATCGTGGTCGACCGCGCCACCGGCAAGCGCATCGTCTTCCTCACCGCCGACCTCGCCTGCCTGTTCCAGTCGCATCACATGGGTCTGATGGCCAAGCTGCGCAAGCGGTTCGGGTCGCTCTACACCGAATCGAACGTGAACCTGAACGCGCAGCACACGCACGCCTCGTGTGGTGGCACGTCCTGGGACTACGCATACTCCCTCGCAGCGTTCGGGTTCAAGAAGAACTCCTATGACGCCGAGGTCGATGGCATGTTCGCGGCCATCGTCCGCGCACACGAGAACCTCGCGCCCGGAACCCTGACGGTCGGCCGAGAGGAACTGCACGACGCCAGCCGCAACCGATCCCGGGTCGCCTTCGACGCGAACCCGTCGTCGGACAGGCGCCACTTCCCCAACGCGATCGACCCGCAGGTCACGGTCCTCCGACTGCGTCAGCACGACCGTTTCGGGGGCCGGGACATCGGCGCGATCACGTGGTTCCCGACCCATGGCACGTCCCTCACCGACCGCAACGTCCTCATCGCCGGCGACAACAAGGGGTACGCGAGCCACCTGTGGGAACGTGCGCAACCAGGATTCGTCGCCGCGTTCCCGCAGACGAACTCCGGTGACATGACACCGAACCTCGCCCTGGCGCAGTTCGATCCGAGCGGACCGACCTCGGACAACCGCCGGAACTGCGAACTCATCGGTGAGCGTCAGTACATCGCGGGCCGGCGCGCTTTCGAGGCCGCCCGCCCGATGACGCAGGGCGGCGTCGATTCGATCGTGCGGTACGTCGACATGTCGTCGGTCTCGATCTCGGGTACCTATACACCCGACGGGCGTCCGGCGTCGACCACTCCCGCGATGATGGGTGCGGGCGCGGTGGCGACCAGCAGCGAGGACAACTACGAGCAGCCGCTCCCCTTTCTCGTCGAGGGCATGACCAACCCCCTTGTCACCGCCCTCGGTGGTGACCGCGTCCCGCCGATCGCCCCCTGGATGCGAGACATGCAGGCGCCCAAGTTGATCGCGTTCCCGCTCGGTCTGCTCCCGCCGTCGGGCTGGATTCCGTCGGTGGTGCCGCTGCAGCTGATGCGTATCGGCGAGATCGTGCTCGTCGGCGTGCCGGCCGAGGTGACCGTCGTCGCCGGTCTGCGGCTTCGACAGGTCGTCGCCGACGAACTGCGCACCGACCTCGACAACGTTCTCGTGCAGGGTTTCGCGAACGCCTACACCCAGTACGTCACGACGCCGGAGGAATACGACCTGCAGCACTATGAGGGCGGCGAGACCCAGTACGGCCGGTACACCCTGTCGGCCTATCTCCAGGAATTCGCCGCGCTCGCAGCGGCCATGGCGTCGGGGCGCGGGATCGGCCGCGGTCCGGCGCCGGTCGACAAGTCGGGCCTACAGCCCGATCTGGTGCCACCGGTGCCCGCCGACCGTCCCATCGCAGGACGTCGCTTCGGCGACGTCCTGCGCCAGCCCGACGCCACCTACCACCCCGGTTCGACGGTGACCGTGCAGTTCGTCGGAGCCCACCCCAACAACGATTTCCGGCACGGCCGGACCTACCTCGAGGTGCACCGGCGCACCGGGGGCGAGTGGACGACGGTCGCCGACGACAATGACTGGTCCACGGAGTTCCGGTGGGCGCGACCAGCCGGCAGTCCGGACACGTCGCGCATCACCATCACCTGGAAGTCACCCGCGAATGCGTCCGGGGTGTACCGCATCCGCTACTTCGGGGACCGACGCGACGCGAGCGGGTCGACGAGACCCGTCACCGGCACGAGCCGGACGTTCCGCGTCGCCACCGCACGCTGAGCGTCAGGTGTTGTCGGCGTTGCCCTTACGCCAGACGGACCACGGGATGTTCCAGTCACCGAGTCCGTCGGTGCCCGACAGGGTTCCGCCCGTCGTGTTCTTCACGACGACCGGGTCGCCGCGGAGGGTGTTCTCCATGACCCACAGCGCGTTCTCCGGGCTCAGGTTCAGGCAGCCGTGACTCGTGTTGGTGTTGCCCTGCGCCCACACCGACCACGGTGCGGAGTGGAAGAAGATACCGCTGTAGGACATCCGCGTCGCGTAGTCGACCGGGGTGCGGTAGCCGTTCGACGAGTTGACCGGCACACCGTAGGTCGAGGAGTCCATGATGATGTGGTCGTGCTTGTCCGAGACCAGGTAGATGCCGTTGTCGGTCTCGTCGCCGGCCTTGCCCATCGACGTCGGCATGGTCCGGATGACCTTGCCGTCGCGTTCGAAGACGACCTGCTTGGTGTTGTCGTCGGCCGTGATGACCATCGAGCGTCCCACGGTGAAGTTGGTGCGCACGTTCTCCTGGCCGAACAGCCCGTCACCGAGGTCGATGCCGTAGGTGTTGACCGCGACGCGCACCTTGGTGCCCGGCTTCCAGTACTCCGCCGGCCGCCACCGGACCTCGCTCGGGCTGATCCAGTAGAAGGCACCCTCGACCGGCGGGTCGGTGGTGATCCGGATGGCGCGCTGCGCCGCACGACGATCCGCGATCGGCTCGTCGAACTTCACCGCGACCGGCTGCCCGATGCCGACGGTCTCGCCGGGACTCGGTGTCAGGTACGCCTGCGTCAGGTTGTTGGGGCTGCTGGTCGTGAAGGTGACCTTCTTGGTGACCGCGCCACCGATGCCGACGGCGTCGGTCTCCAGCGTGTAGGTGCGGTTGTAGCCGAGGGCCTCGTCGCTGACCCAGACGGTGTCGTTGTCGGCGAGGGTGCCCTTGACGGGAGTGCCGTCGGACTTCTTGATCAGCACCCGGCTGATCGTGCCCTCACTGGTCTTCACCTTGATGGGTGCGCCGGGCTGCACGCCGACCGCGTTGTCGTTCAGGGGACGTTCGGCCCACTCGGTGATCTCGAGACCGGGCTTGAGCAGGTCGTCGAAAAGACTGGAACTGCTGACGTTGTCGGAGTACGACGCTTCCTGCGTGCACGACGTCACCAGCGCGACGATTGCCAACATCACACCGCTGATGATCAGCGGCATCCGCCGAGTACGACCGATCCCCATCTCACTCCCGCCTGTCGGCGTCCCGACCCCGAACCGGTCGGTCACGCTGCCCCGCAACCTGTGAAAACCTGACATCACGACCCCGAACCGCCGAACCGGACATTCCGAACCCGATGACGCGGACCAGTGTACGAGAAATCGGACCGAACACTTCGCCCGTCATCCGTTCGAGTGGCGTGTTGCGCACCCGAAACGCCGAACGTTCACCTGTTGTTCATCGACCGCCGCCGGCGACCGAAACCCGCTGAGATGCCACAAGACGCCCCGCTCGATGCGAGGCGTCTTGTGGACTCTGTGCGCCATCAGGGACTCGAACCCCGAACCCGCTGATTAAGAGTCAGCTGCTCTGCCAATTGAGCTAATGGCGCTTGGCGTTGCGAGAAGGAACCTTACAGGACCCTCGCGGCAGAAGTGAAATCGCCTGGTCGGCGCGGTTTCTGCCGCACGACGGGCCCGCAGGGGCGAACTCGCCCCGCCCCCGGCGGAGTCAGCAGATCACTTCGACGCGACCTTGCGCACGACGATGAGCAGCACCAGCGCACCGACGCCGGCGATGGCGTACTTGACCGCGGGTGTCTGCAGGGTCGCGAGGGCCTTGGACTTGGCGTCGTCGGCGAGCCGCTGCGGGCTGGTGCGTTCGGCCAGCGCGTCGAGCGTGCTGGCGAGGTCCTCACGGGCCTTGGCGATGTCCTGCTCGATACGTTCGGTATCTCCGGCCACGTTGCATCCTTCCGGCGCTTCTCGTTTGTCTCTCCGCTTCCCCGACCGGCCGAACGACCTCTCGGGGCCGGGGATGAACCGCCAGATGGCAGCGTCTCGATGCTACGACATCCCGGCATCCGGGCATGTGGCCATGCATTAGCCTGGCTCTCATGGCAGAGACCACCACCCGACTGTCCGTGGGCGACAAGGCCCCGCCGTTCACGCTGCCCGACGCCGGCGGCGACCCGGTCTCGCTGTCGGACTACGCCGGACGCAAAGTCGTCGTCTACTTCTATCCCGCGGCATCCACCCCGGGTTGCACCAAGCAGGCCTGCGACTTCCGCGACAATCTGGGCGAGCTGAACGAGGCGGGTATCGCCGTGCTCGGCATCTCCCCCGACAAGCCGGCCAAGCTCGCGAAGTTCGTCGAGGCCGAGGGGCTCACGTTCCCGTTGCTCAGCGACCCGGAGAAGAAGGTGCTCACCGAGTGGGGGGCGTTCGGCGAGAAGAAGATGTACGGGAAGACCGTCACCGGCGTCATCCGGTCGACGTTCCTGGTCGATGCCGACGGCACGATCGAACTGGCCCAGTACAACGTCCGCGCCACCGGGCACGTCGCCAAACTGCGCCGCGACCTGTCTGTCTGAGCCACCCGATGCCCGAGTCCGCCGAACCGCTGGTGCCGCGCAAACGGCCCACGCAGGAGCGCAGCAAGCGCAAGTTCCAGGCGATGCTCGAATCGGCCCGGGAGCTCCTGATCGACGTCGGGTTCGAGTCGCTGACGTGTGAGGAGATCGCGACCCGAGCCGAGGTCCCCATCGGGACGCTCTACCAGTACTTCGCGAACAAGTACGTCATCGTGTGCGAGTTGGACCGCCAGGACACCGTCGACGTCCGCGAAGAGCTCACCGCGTTCTCGTCCGAGGTGCCGTCCCTCGAGTGGCCGAGTCTGCTCGAGAAGTTCCTCGACCACCTCGCGGCGCTGTGGCGCACCGACCCGTCGCGGCGAGCGGTGTGGCTCGCCGTTCAATCCACCCCGGCGACCCGTGCGACCGCGTCACTGAACGAACGCGTCCTCGCCGAACAGGTCGCACGGATCATCGCGCCGCTCACGCCGTCTCAACGCGAGCGACGCGAGATGATGTCCCAGGTGCTCGTCCACACGGCCTACTCGCTGCTGAGCTTCTCCGTACAGGACGGCCACGACCACGACGAGACCGTCGCCGAACTGAAGCGGATGCTCGCGGGCTACCTGCTCCTGGAGGAGTCGACGACGGTCTGAGCGTGGGCGGGGCTACCTGCCCTCGAGGATCGCCACGGCGGCGGCGGTGTCGCCGTCGTGGGTCAGCGACACGTGAACGTTCGTGTCGCGCAAGTGTTCACCGATCTCGCCGGACAGCCGGATGGCCGGGCGGCCCCAGGTGTCGGTCACGACCTCGATGTCGCTGTGCCGGATGAGCGGCAGCAGCGGCGAACGCGAGAAGCGGCTCACCGACCACGCCTTCACGACGGCCTCCTTGGCCGCCCAGCGGGCGGCCAGATGCCGGGCGTCGTCACCGGTCCCGGCGGCCGAGTCCCGACGCTCGCCGACCGTGAACCGGTCGGCGAACGTCGTACCCGGCTGCCGGAGTTGCTCGCCGAACTCCGGGATCGACACGATGTCGATCCCCACCCCGAGGACGCTCATCCCCGCGGGTTCGCCTGCACCGTCGGACTCACCGGGTGTCACCGGCTTCCCGCCACCGGCTCACCGGCGACGTAGACGTCGGCGCCATCCAGACGGGTCTGCGGATCGAGCAGCATGCCCGCCTCGGCGTCGTGCTCGTCGACCGACTCGTCGAAGCGACGGTTCGGCGGACGCTGGTAGGCGGGCTCGCCACCGCAGATCGACTGCAGGAAGCGCTGGCTGCCCTGACGCGTGCGCTCGTCGGCGCGCTGACGGTAGGCGTCGCGCTCCGCCGGGTTCAGCGAGGCGATGAACGCCTCCGGGTGCACCACCGCGATGAGCCCGGACACGTGGCCGAAGCCGAGGCTGGTCAGCAGGCCGGCCTTGAGCGGGAACCGCTCGCCGAGCTGCAGCGTCTCGCGCGGCCACACCAGGTGCGGGTATTCCGCCATCTTGTCGTCGACGCAGTCGAGGCTGCGGTTCGGCGGGATGACGCCGTCACGCAGGATCTGGCACAGGCCGATGAGCTGGAAGGCTGCCGCGCCACCCTTGGCGTGACCGGTCAGCGACTTCTGCGACACCACGAACAGCGGTGCGCCCTTGCCGCGGCCGATCGCCGCCGCGAGCCGCTCGTGCAGCTCCGACTCGTTCGGATCGTTGGCCTTGGTGGAGGTGTCGTGCTTCGACACGACCGCCACATCGTCGGCACTGACACCGAGCGAGCCGAGCGCACGGGCCAGCGGCGAGGACAGCGACCCGCGAGCCGCGCCCAGGGCACCGAGACCCGGAGCCGGGATCGAGGTGTGCACGCCGTCGCCGAAGCTCTGTGCCCACGCGACCACACCGAGCACCGGCAGCCCCATCTCGGCCGCGACGTCGCCGCGGGCGAGCAGGATCGTGCCGCCGCCGGCCGATTCGACGAACCCGCCGCGTCGACGGTCGTTGGCCCGCGAGAACCGGCGGTCGTCGATGCCGCGCGCGGTCATCTTCGCCGAGTCCGCGGTCGCCGACATCGAACCGAAGCCGACGATGCCCTCGATACCCAGGTCGTCGAAGCCGCCCGCGACCGCGAACAGCGCCTTGCCGAGGCGGATCTTGTCGACGCCCTCCTCGACCGACACCGCGGCCGTCGCGCACGCCGCCACCGGGTGGATCATCGCGCCGTAGCTCCCGACATACGACTGGACCACGTGTGCCGCAACGATGTTCGGCAGCGCCTCCTGCAGGATGTCGTTCGCGTTCGCCTCCCCCAGCAGGGTGTTGACGTACAGGTCGCGCATCGAGGTCATGCCGCCCATGCCGGTGCCCTGCGTGTTGGCCACCAGACCGGGGTGCACCCAGCGCATCAGCTCGCTCGGGGTGAAGCCCGACGACAGGAACGCGTCGACCGTGGCCACCAGGTTCCACAGTGCGACCCGGTCGATCGACTCCACCATGTCGGGGCTGACGCCCCAGCGGGTCGGGTCGAAGCCGGTCGGGATCTGACCGCCCACGGTCCGGGTCAGCGCGAACTGACGCGGGACGCGGATCTCGGTGCCCGCCAGGCGGGTGACCTGCCAGTCGCCGTCGGCGTTCTGCGCGACGCGGGTCTTCTCCGGGTTGGCACTGGCGAACGCCCGCGCCTCGGCCTCGGAGTTGACCGTGAAGGTCAGGTCCTCGTCGACGAAGACCGAGGTGAGCAGCGGCGAGGTGTTGTCGACCATCGCGCCGTCGTCGGCGTAGCGGCGGATGCCGCAGCGCGCGACGACCTCGTCGTGGTACCGATCGGCGATCTCGCTCTCCGGCACCGGGTCTCCGGACTCGGTGTCGTACCAGCCCGGCTTCGGCGCCGAATCCCAGTGCACCAGTCCGGTGTTCCAGGCGAGCTCGAGAACACCTGCGGCCGAGAGTTTCTCGTCGACCTCCATCTCAAAGCGAGTGCGGGCCGAACCGAACGGGCCGAGCTCGCCGGCGCCCACGATGACCACCAGGTCCTCGGGTCGGGCGTCGATCGCGGGCCACTCGGGACGCATCGCCTTCGGCGCGCGCGCCGGTGCGGGCAACGCCGCGACGGTTGTCGCCGGCTCTTCGTCGGTGTCCGTGGACTCCTCGGCGGCCGCCGCCGCGGTGGCCGCGAGCGCCTTCAGGTCGGTCGAGCTGTCCAGGCCGCCGGTGAAGTCGGCGAGCACCGGTGCGCTCACCGCGCTCGACCGCTGCTCGGGCGTGCACAGCGTCAGCAGGTTCGCCGCCATCTCCGCGGTGCTCCAGGTGCGCACACCCGCCGCCTCGACCGCGTCGACCATGCCGTCGTTGTGGCCCATCAGGCCGGTGCCGCGCACCCAGCCGATCAGCGCGTGGGCGAGCGTCGTCTTGGAGCCCCAGGACTCCTCGGCCGACCACCGCTGGACGAGAGCGTCGAGCGAGGCCTTGCTCTCGCCGTACGCGCCGTCGCCGCCGAACATGCCGCGGTTCGGTGAACCGGGGAGCACGACATGCACGCGGGCGGCGATGTCGTGATCGGAGTGGACGTCGGCGAGACCGCCGATGAGCCGCTCCACCGACCACAAGAGAACCTTCATCTCCAGCTCGGCACGACCACCGGCGTCGGTGAGGTCACCGGCGACCCGCGGTGCGGCGAACGGGAAGAGCAAGGTCGGCTTCATCGCCGGCTTCACCACTGCCGTCGTGCCACCGAGGTTCTCGGTCTGCTCGGCCGCGATCCAGCCGACCAGGTCGTCGACGTCGGCATAGGAGGCCATGTTCGCCGGGGCGATCCACAGCGCGGCACCGGCCCGGGCGTTCTCGCGGTACAGCTTCTTGTAGAACGCGAGACGGTCGGAGTTCAGTCGCGACGTCGTCGCGATGACGGTCGCACCACCGGCGAGCAACCCGGCGACCACGCCGGCGGCGATGGAGCCCTTGCTCGCGCCGGTGACGACGGCGATCTCACCGCTGTAGCCACCCTTCTCCGGGTTCTCCGCAGCATGCGCGATCGCGCCGAAGACGCGGCCGTGCACGGCGTTTCCGTTCGCGAGGGCCTTGCCCTGCCACCAGGTGGCGTGGTCGGCGACGGTGTCCCCGGCTCCGGCGAACCCACCGACGATCGCGTCGAAGTCGGCGTCGAGATCGTGCTCATCGGTCAGCCAGAGACGGACGAGATCCTCGCGGGCCGTGGCCCACCGGTCGTCGATGAGGACGACCTTGGCGGCGTCGAACGCGGGCGCGACGGTCCGGGCCCAGTCCGAACCGAGTTCGGCGCTGACGAGCTCGGCGAGCTCGGCGTTCGGGTCCGCAGCCGCCTCGGCGAGATCGGCGACCTCGGCGAGTCCGAGCTTGTCCAGCAGGGTGTACGCAGCCGACGCCAGCGCGCCGGAGCGACCGGTGATCTGTTCGGTGAACTCACCCAGCGCCGCGGCGTCGACCGTTGCGCCACCGCCGGATTCGGCCGCCGGCTTGCCGACCGGGATGCCCTTGACCGCACCCACCGCGGACACGGCCTTGTCGATGAGCAAATCGAGGGAGTCGGTGTTCGTCAGCGGCCCGTCGAGCAGGTTGCCCAGGGCCTCACCGCGGACGGACGCACCGTCCCGGGTGCCCAGCGCCAGCGCGACGGTGGTGTGCAGACCCCACCCCTCGCCCAGCTGCCAGACACTCGACACGCGGTCGGTGATGTAGTTCTGGCGCTTGCCCAGCGGACCGAGCACCTTGCGCACCTGATCGCTCACCGCGTCGGTGAGCACCGCGCCCAGCGGGCGATATCCGCGGGCGAGGGTCTCGACCGTGGACGACAGCGCGGTCATGTCGGCTTCGGCGGCACCGTCGATGGCACCGAGGCCGAGTTCGCCGCCGATGTCGAGCAGCAGCTGGTTGCGCCGCGACGACACGCCGTCGCACAGCGCCTCGATCGTGTCCGCGGAGCCGATCTGGTCGACGCGCATCTTGGTCCACAGTGCGATGACGGACTTCACCGCGTCCGAGGGGGTGAAGGCGATGTCATCGGGCCGCGGACCACCCGCGGGAGCCGCAGGAGCGGCCGGGGCGGGCGCGGCCGCGGGCGCCGGGGCGGCGTCCGCCGCCGACGTCTCGGCCGCCGCGGGCACGTCGAGTTCGTCCTCGTCGGGCTCGTGACCGGCATCCTTGGCCAGGATCGTGTCGGTGTCCCGCTCGACGTTGAGGACCTCGGTGGTGGCCGCGGCGTAGTCGTCGAGCTTGAGCGTGTTGGTGGCCAGACCCGACAGCGTCGGGGCTCCCTTCAGACCGATCTCGACGAAGCGCTGTACCGCCAGCCCGTTCCGCTCGGGTCCGCTGAACAGGAGTTCCTGGGTCTCGATCCACCGCACCGGGCTGGCGAACTGCCAGGCGAGCAGCTCGATCAGGACCACGCGGGCGAGTTCGTTCGGCGTCGCCTCCCAGGCATCCCAGTCGGCGAGGACCTCGTTCAGCGGATCCGACGGCACCAGTGCCGCGATCTCCTCGACGAAGTCGCGCCCGAGATTGAACAGACGGGGCACCAGGTTCGGGATGTAACGACCGATGAGGATGTCGATGTCGATGTCGGCCGGCAGCAGTTCGGCGAGCTTGCCGCGGAACTCCGGGACGCCGGCACGCAGCACACTGGAGTGGAACGGGACGTCGATGCCCGGGATCAGGATGAAGGCCCGCTTCCCGCCGAATTCGGCGCGGCGCCGGTCGATCTCGGCTTCGAGGAGTTCGAGGCCACGAACCGTGCCGGCGATCGCGTACTGCGAGCCGAGCAGGTTGAGGTTGACGACCTCGAGGAACTCGCCGGCCTCGGCACCGACGCCGGACACGAACGCGGTGACCTCGGCATCGGCCAGACCGAACTGACTCGGCCGGATGGCCGCCATCCGATAGTCGCTGCGTCCCTGCTCATCCCGCGGGACGAGGTGGTGCATGGCCTCGCCGCGCTGGAACACGACCTCCAGGACGGCTTCGAGCGGCAGCACTCCGGCGCACGCGGCCAGCGCGTTGTACTCGCCCACGGAGTGACCACAGGTGATGGCGCCCTCGACGAACCCGCCGGATTCCTTGAGTTCGGCGATCTGGGCGACGCCGAGCGTCGCCATGGCCACCTGGGTGAACTGCGTCAGGTACAGCACGCCGTCGGGGTGGTTGTAGGTGGTCCCGTTGGCGACGAGCGTCGTCGGATTGTCGCGGACGACGGCCAGGATCGAGAAACCGAGTGCCGCACGGGTGTGCTTGTCGGCGCGGTCCCAGATCTTCCGGGCGGCCTTCGACCGGGACCGGGCGTCGAGTCCCATGCCCTTGCTCTGGATGCCCTGGCCGGGGAATGCGTAGACGGTGCGCGGCGCGGCGAGCAGGCCGGTCGCGCTCATCACCAGGTTGTCGCCGACCTTGGCGCTCACCTCGACGACCTCGCGGCCGTTGTCGAGGCCCACCCGGTCGACACGCACGGTGATGCGGTCGCCGAGCCGGACCATGCCGAGATAGCGTGCGGTCCAGCCGATCAGCGGACGGGGCGACGGCGTCGGGTTCTTCGCGTCGGTCGCGGTGACGACCTGCTGGGCGGCCGCGGACAACCACATCCCGTGCACGATCGGGTCACCGAGACCGGCGAGCTTGGCCGCGGACGCGTCGGTGTGGATGGGGTTGCGGTCACCGGACACGACGGCGAAGCCGTTCATCCGGTTCGGCGCGGTGATGGTGGCCGTCCGGATCAGCTTCCGGGTGGCCGACTGCTCGGCGGCAGGCGCACCTCCGGCCCGGGCCGGGTCGGTGAGCTCAGCGGCGCCCAGGCGTCCACGGATCGCGAAACGCTCGTCGAGCGTCGCGATCGGGCCGTCCGGCCCGGCGACTTCCACCGACACCTCGACAACTCGGCCCACGTCGGCGTCACGGACCGCGCCGGCACGCGCGGTGACGGTGAGTTCGGCAGCCGCGGAGGGGATCTCGCCGGTCAGCGCGATCGCATGATCGAGGTGGACCAGATCGAGCAGTCCCTCGACCACCGGGTCACCGGAATCGGTGCGGGCGGCGCCGATGACGCTGAAGACGCTCGGCCAGCAGGCGCCGACCAGGGTGTCGGGCACGGCGAACCCGAACGGGTCGGTCGGGGTGGTCGGGCGCAGGTGTGGCGGCAGGGAGAAACCGGTCACCGCCGCGTGGTCGGCGACCGAGTCCGGCTGCCAGGAGACAGTCGTGACCGACACACCGTCGTTCACCTCGGCGAGGCTGCCGCCGGCGGCCACGGTGAGGATCTCGCGCATCGCGTTCGACGCGTCGTCGAGGCCGACCAGCGGCGAACCGCCGTCGCGCAGGCTCTCGCCGGCCAGCAGCGGGATGCGCACGGACGCACCCGAGATCGGGACGACGAGGTCGAAACGGGTGACGGCATCGGCGGCGACCTGTTCCAGGACCGCTCCGCTCACGGCGTGCTCGGCCCGCTCGGGTCCGACCACGGTCCAGGCGTCACGATCACCGAGCAATGCGATCGGACTCGCCACGATCCGGCCCGCCCAGCTGACGTCGTCGGACTCCAGCACCGAGGTCAGCACGCCGGCCTCGTCGGCCAGCCCGGCGCGGTGCCGGGAGGCGACGGCGGCCGGACGCTCCCCTGCGGCCTGTAGGTCGGCGGCGACGCGCGCCTCGAATCGGTCGAGCAACTCACCGACGGGCTCGTCGACGCGGGTGATGCCCGCGACGGCAACCGGCCCCGGGATCACGCACACGGCGTCGGCGCCGTAGCGGGGATCGTGGGCCTGCCACAGGGAGTCACTGCGCCACCACCGGCGCACGTCCTTGTCGATGACCGGCACGAAGTTGACGGGCTTGCCGGGAGTGCGGCAGAGCTCGAGGAAGAAGGCGACGTCCGCGGGATGCAGGATGTCGGTGTCGATCTCGGGGTACACGCTGCCGAGCGCGTCGATCGCGGCATGCGGATCGGCGGCGGCGGTGGCCTCGGCGAACATCGTCGGGATGGGCCCGGAGTCCTGGGGGTGCATGCGCGCCTCGGTGCGCTGCAACATCTCCACGAAGCGCTGCTGCCAGGTGATGTCGGCCCACGGGACCTGTTCACCACGGGCGTCGCCGACGGCCAGGGCGGCATATCGGTCGAGCCATTCGCGGTAGGTCATGGTGGCGACGTCGCCGAAGTAGGGCTTCGCGGTGTCGGCCATCGCGGCGATGATCTCGTCGCGGCGGGCGGCGACGGCCTCGGCGTCACCGGCGACCTCGTCGAGCAGTCGACCGCACCGTGAGGCGGTGTTGTCGACCTCGTGGATGTCGGCGCCGAGCTGGGACCGGCCGGAGGCCATTCCGGCGGTGGCGTGACCGGCTCCGATCCACTCGTCGATACCGGCGGTGTCGACGAGGAGCTGCTTGACCTCAGGGGTGGTCGTCGCTTCCTTCGCCGCCATGGCCGCGGTGCCGATGAGGATGCCGTCCAATGGCATGGCCGGGTAGCCGTGGGCGGCCGACCAGGTGCCGGTGAGGTACTCGCTGGCGCGTTCGGGGGTGCCGATGCCGCCGCCGACGCAGATCACGACATTGGGGCGGGCACGAAGCTCGCCGTAGGTGGCGACCAGCAGGTCGTCGAGGTCCTCCCACGAGTGGTGACCGCCGGCGCGACCGCCCTCGATCTGGACGATGATGGGGTGGTGCGGCACTTCGGCCGCGATGCGCACCACGGACCGGATCTGCTCGACCGTGCCGGGCTTGAAGGCCACGAATCGGAGTCCGGCTTCGACGAACTCGTCGACGAGTGCAACGGCGTCCTCGAGCTCGGGGATCCCCGCGGAGACGATCACGCCGTCGAGCGGGGCGCCCTGCGCACGCGCCTTCTGCACGATGCGCTTGCCGCCGAGCTGCAGCTTCCACAGGTAGGGGTCGAGGAACAGCGCGTTGAACTGTGCCTCGCGGCCGGGCTCGAGCAGGTCGGTGAGCGTGGCGATGTTGCGCGCGAAGATCTCTTCGGTGACCTGGCCACCGCCGGCCAGTTCCGCCCAGTGCCCGGCATTGGCCGCAGCGGCGACGATCGCGGGATCGACGGTGGTCGGCGTCATGCCGGCGAGCAGCATCGGCGACCGTCCCGTGAGCCGGGTGAAGGAGGTCTCGACGACGGTGCGCCCGTCGGGCAGTTCGACGAGGGTCGGCGCGAACTGGGACCACGGCGTGGCGACCTCGGGCACGCCACCCGGGCTGAACAGATTGCGCTGTCCGACGCGCAGAGCGGCCGGAACCAGTCCGACGCCCTGTCCGCGGACGAGTGAGGCGGTGAGGCGGGTGGCGATGTCTCCGGGTCCGAAGTCCAGGACCCACTTGGCGCCACCGGTGACGATCGCGTCGACCGACGCGACCCAGTCGACGTGCCCGACGAGGATGTCGTGGGCGTGGCGGGTGGCGAGATCGCGGTCGATGCCGCACCGATCGGCCCACTGGCCGACCAGTTCGACGGCCTCGGCCATCGCCGGGTGATGGAAGGCGACCGACACCTGCAGGTGGTCGAACTTCGGCGCGAAGGGTGCCCCACCGGTGACCTTGCGCTTACGCTCATCGGCCTCGGTCGCGGCGATCCGCTCGCAGAGGGCGGCGAAGGCGGCGAGGTGCCGCGGCGCACCGGACAGCACCACCGCGGTACGGCTGTTCCTGATGGCGACGACCGGCGCCGTCGTCAGATCGCTCTCGGGCAGGCCGTCGCGGTACTGCGCCAGGATCTCGTCGACGCGAGCCGGGCTGATGTTGGTCAGGGCGAGCATCGGCGTGCCGTCGGTGGTGACGCCCAGCCCGCGGCGGCGCGCGGTCAGCGAACCGGCTGCACCGATGAGGTGCGCAACCGCCAGCAACAGACCCTGGCCGGATTCCGCGACCCGACCGTCGGCACCGACCGCATCGGTGGCCAGCGACCCCTGGGAATGCCCGACCACCGCGTTCGGCGGCAGCGCGGCAGTGTCCAGACCCTGTTTGCGGAGGGCTTCCACAGCGGCGAGCTGGGTGAGCAGGACGCCCGGGCCGGAGAGGGTGAAGTCGGCGAGAGTGGCCTCGGCGGGGACGTCGTCTCCCGCGTCGTGGGCGTGGACCCAGGTGAGGGGGTGGAACCCGGACACACGTGCCACGACGAGTTCGTCGGCGACCGGCTCGACGAGCCGTTCGGCGGAATCGACGATCGTGGCGACCCGGTGTTCGAGGTCGGCGTCGACGACCAGCTCGGTCAGCGTGGGCAGCCATGCGCCGCCCTGCCCGCCGAAGCTGATCGCGTAGGGCTCGCCCTGCGTGAGTCGCTCGATGAGCGTGGCGGTGGGGCGTTCTGCGTTGGCGGCGCCCTGCGAGCCGGAGCGGAACTGGTCGACGGTCACGGATACTCCTCTGTGGTGGTCGGTCTCAGAGTGTGGATTTGCGGAGTGCGTAGGTGCGGTGCGGTAGATGTTGTGGGTGTTGTGCGGGCGGCGGGTGCGCGGTCGCTGTGGCCGCGAGAAACGCTGTCAGCAGCGGCGTATGGCGTGCGCTGCCGTGAACGGTCTCGTCGACGTCGCGCGCACAACCGGCCGCCGAGGCGACACTGCCGGGTCGAGCTAGCTGGTACTACAAAGGAACACGCCTGCTGCACAACAACATTGACGAGCACCGACTCTTGGGGAGCCGGTGTCGGCGTGAACGTGACTCCTATGATGACACACGAAAGTGAGGGAACCCTCATGTTTGTCGGTGACCTACGGGTATACCGACGAGTAACCCCGCGGGTAACTTGGGCCACCGTGCCAACCGCCATGGGAAGGGTCGGAAAACCGCCAGGCCAGGCAACACACCCAGGGGTACGCCAACGACCGAGCATCCGTTCGGTCAACCGTTATCAAAACGTGATGTGATGTGGAGCACGGCCGCGCGTCACGACCCGGAGTGCCCGCCGACCCCGGTGCCCTAGAGTCGCGCATATGAGCAGTTGCATCTTCTGCGGCATCGTCGACGGCACATCCCCCGGGCGCATCGTGTACTCCGACGACGACGTGCTCGGTTTCCTCGACATCCGCCCCGTCACCCGCGGGCACACCCTCCTCGTGCCGCGCGTCCATTCGTCCGGGCTCGACGACCTGGACCCGGCGATCGGCGCCTCGCTCTTCCGCGCCGGCCAGCGACTGGCCACCGCGATGAAGACCGGACCGATGTCGGCCGACGGCGTGAACCTTGCACTGAACGACGGCCGCGCGGCCTTCCAGACCGTCTTCCACACCCATCTGCACGTCGTGCCGCGGCACGACGGCGACAAGCTCAGCTTCGCCAAGGGCTTCCTGGTCCGCCGCGATCCCGACCCCGACGAGACCGCCGCCCTGGTACGCGCCTGCATCGGGTCCGCCGGATGACCCTCGCCGGGACACCGGACCCGGACTCCGGCGAACCGATTCCGGACGCGGTCGCCGACCTCGTGCGTCGCGCGGAGTGGATCACGGTGTTCAGCGGCGCAGGCATGTCGGCCGAGAGCGGGATCGCGACCTTCCGGGACGCCCAGACCGGGTTGTGGGAGAAGTTCGACCCCGCCGAACTCGCCACCCCCGAGGCGTGGGCGCGCGACCCGGCCCTGGTCTGGGGGTGGTACCGGTGGCGCGCTCGCGAAGTGCTTGCCGCGCAGCCGAATGCCGGCCACCTCGCACTCGCCGAGCTCGCCGCCTCGCGCACCGTCATGGTCGTGACGCAGAATGTCGACGATCTTCACGAGCGGGCGGGCAGCGACGTCGTCAGCCATCTGCACGGCAGCCTGTTCGCCCCCCGGTGTTCGGTCTGCGGCACCCCGTACGACGGCCCCGGCGCATATCCCGACCCCGCTGACCGCCCCGATGCGACGCCGGCGGACGACCCACGCGTCGACCCGCCCACCTGCCCGCGCTGCGGTGGTGTCGTGCGGCCCGGCATCGTCTGGTTCGGCGAAGCGCTGCCCGAATCGGATTGGCAGCGTGCAGATCAGGCGTTTCGCGCGGCGGAGGTGGTGCTCGTCGTGGGTACCAGCGGGATCGTCTACCCGGCAGCCGCGTTGCCGGAGCGAGCGGTGCGCGCGGGCATCCCGGTCATCGAGTTCAACCCGGCGCCGTCGGCGCTGTCCGACGTCGTGACCCACAGCCTGCGGATGCCCGCCGCGGTCGGCCTGCCCGCGCTGCTCAGATCAGTGCGCTGACCGGCGGACCGGGCGCGGCCGGCGTCACTCCCCCGCGGTGAGATCGATCGGTTGCCACCTCACCGCGTCGCCGGCGGTGTCCGCGGTCGGAACAGCGACGAGGGAGCCCGGCTTGCATCCACGTTCGTCGAGCGCGGTCGCGACGTACTCCAGGACGCGATCGGGATCGAGTTCGAACTCCGACTCGCGCACCCGCACGAATTGCCAACCGCAACGACGCAACTCACGCTCACGCTCGAGATCCGAGCGCGCCTGCTGTCCGGTTCCGGCGAACTCGTCGGCGTCGCACTCGACGGCCATCCGGGCATCGGCACCCAGCACGACCAGGTCGACGACGCGGTTGTTGACCGTGACCTTCGGGGTGACGTGGTAGCCGAGGGCGACGAGGCGGTTGAACACCCGCTGTTCGAGCAGGTTGTCGAACGGAGGCACGCGACGGTCATCCGGGACGTCGATGGGCATGACCCCGATCGACGGCCCCTCGTTCGCCGTGACATAGGACAGCAATGAATGGCGAAGGTCGTTGGGGCGCAACTCGTCGAGGCCGATCGAATGGAACAGCCACAGCTGGTCCATGGCACGAGTCGCCGCCACGTTGAATCGGCGTTGCGACTCCGCCCGGGTCAGCGCCGAGATCGCACCGGCATCCGAGACGACCATCGACAGGAAGATCACGCGTCGCTCGTCGCCCTGGAAATCGGGCGGGGACCCGACCCGGATCCGGCGGGAACGCCAGGTGTCGGGATCGAACTCGGTGTGCAGCGCCTTCTCGATCGCCTCGACCTGCTTGACGCCCTGCAATGCGATCACGCCGAAGTCCAGTCCGTCATAGGCCGGATCCGCCAGGCAGCCCCGCAGTGCGTCGACGATCGCGCCCACCTCGGCGTCGTTGACGACACCGTTGCCGGTTCCCGTCGCCGTCCCGTCGACCGCGACCGCCCGCAACGGTTCGAGCCGGTCGGAACCGTACTGGCGCACGGGGATCAGTGGTGCGGACCCGTAGAACTGGCGAGACGAGAACTCGATGATCTCGGGCATCGACCGGAAGTGTTCGCGAAGGCCGACGACGTTGCCGAACCGACTGCGCAGCAACGAGAACAGACTCGACCGCGGCGTCAGCCCGTCGCGGAGATACGTCGGCAGATCCGGCAGCGCGGCGTCGAGTTCGGCGAACGCCGAGTCGAGTGTCGTGCCGTTCAGACCGGCGGGCGCACATTGCTTGTCGTCGCCCACCACGATCACCCGGGGAGCCAGCCACAGCAAGAAGGCACTGGTGATGTCGGCCTGCGACGCCTCGTCGACGATGACGACATCGAAGGAGTTGCGGCGCGGCGGCAACGTCTCGGCCACCTGGCTGATCGACATGATCCAGGCGGGGACGGCATTCTGCGCCTCGACCATGGCCTCGCGCGCCGCGCGCCGGAAACGATTGGCGTGCTTGCCCGATCCCTTGCCCAGGTTGATCATGTGGTCGCGGTAGGACTGGACGGCCTGCAGCTCGCCGGATGTGGTGCGTGTCAGCAGCTCCCGGATGGCCTGCGCAGACGCGAGACGAGTGGTCAGGGACGCGATGTCCACGTCGATGGCGTCGAGTGCCGACTGCAACCGGTCCTCGGCGAGCGGATCGCTACGGTCCTGCGCCCAGGTGTGGGCGAATCGCCACGCCCATGCCGCGCCCATGTCCCGAGCGCGTTCGGTCCAGACCGGATCCTGCGCACCGGCCCACATGATCTTGGCGAGTTCGGGTGCGCGGCCACGTAATCGGAGTCCGAGGAGCTCGAGGGCGTTCTGCTCGTCGGCGTCGGCCGCGGCCGCGGTGAAGGCACGACGAGCATCGCGGATCGAAGCCGGATCGGCCGTACCCAGCGCCGAGAGCAGCGCGTCACCCTCCGGCGACGGCCCCTTCTCGAGTTCGGTCGTCAGCCCGTACACGCGATCGGCGAGTTCCTGCTCGGCCAGGACCGCGTCGTTGGCAACGGCGACCGACCGGGCCTGATGCGCCACCTCGGCCACCTCGGCGACGGTGCGCGGGCGCGGACCGCCGGGGCTGATCGCCTCGAGTTCGCGCACCAGATGCTCACGCCCGGAGAGCAACCGGGAGATCCATGACAGCTGGGTGTCGAGGCGCACGAGGTGGTCCAGCTGAGCCGACCGTGACCCCGAGGCGTCGACCGGGACGTGCAGGTCCGCGAGGATGCGATGCACCTGGTGCGTCGCGTCGACGACGGTGAGGTGATCGGCGACCCGCCGCAGCGACGCCTCGTCCCGGGGCGGACGACCGTCCACCGTCGCCCGCACCGGCGCGTCCTCCACGGCGCGCTGCTCGGGCGAGCGGCGCAGCCGTCCCCGCCACTGACCGCCGTCCCGCAGGAAGTCGGCGGCGGCATCGAACAGCGCGGCGTCCCCGGGCCGGTTGCCGTCGACGACGACCGCGTGCCCGCCCAGATCGCGGTCCCGGCGAGCAGCTTCGGCGATGACCGGCGACAGCGTCGTCACCCGCGACCAGAGGTGCGCGGCCCGACCGGCGAGCAACCGGTCGGCCATGTCGATCATCGGACGCGGGTAAGAGGACACCTCGCCGGACGCCACGGCCAGGTCATCGCAGATGTCCTTGATCCGGACCAAGCGGCCACTGTCGACCCCGTCGAGCACAGACAGCAGGGTCTCGGCACCGGCCATCGGTCCGCGGGGCCGGGACGCGATCCGCTCGCAGATCGCATCCATCTGCCCCGGGTCGGGCAGGTGGTCATCGAGGTCGACGAAGCGCTGTGCGATGCGCGAGGTGGAGCCCCCGGTGCTCGCGAGCAACTCCGCGAGCCGGACGAACTCGGCCGAGTCCAGCGGCGGCACGGCGCCGTGCACAGGGCCCGGCAGCCAGTCGAACGCGGCGGCGTCGGCCCGTACCCGCCGGACGATCTGCGCCGGGGAGCCGCGGTAGTCCCCCGCGACCCATTCGTGTGTCTCGGTCTCCCCGGCGCGCAGATCCCACAGGTCGCGGAGCGTCTGATCCCGTTGCCGCAGAGCATGTTCCCGCCTAGCAGCCAGATCGGCGATCTCGGCGTCGGCGACCCCAGGAGTGAACGACGCCTTGCGTTCGGCGAGCTCGGTCACCGCGTCCACTATCCCCTCGGCACTGTCCTGGGAGACATCGGCGATCGACACCGTGAGCGCCCGCAGCGCGGGCGGCAGCATGTCGTGCAGGACGTGGAGCGCATGAGCTTTCTCGCTCACCACCAGGACCCGCTGACCTTTTGCCAGCAGTGCCGAGGTGACGTTGGCGATGGTGTGGGTCTTTCCCGTGCCGGGCGGACCCTCGACCACCACACCGGTGTCGGCGCCGAGCCGGGCGAGGACGTCGCGTTGTTCGACGTTGGACGGCAGCGGGAACAGCGCATCGGCGACCAGCCCCGCGGGATCGAGAACGCCGTCACCCCGAAGGGCGGCGAGTCGGTCGGCGGCCTCGATCGGCCGGACGAGCTGTGCCAGTCCGACCGGCACGTCCGAACCCTCGTCCCGCAGGTCGTCGATGATCGCGTCGTAGAACGCGAGCGAGTTCTCCACGCCACGCCGGCGGAGCACGACTGCCGGACGGGTCTCGACCGACAGGGTCACGCGCTCGGTGTCGACGTCGATCGCGTCGCGCCACTCGGCCATCAGCTCGGTGGTCTTCGCCGTCAGCACCGACGCCTGCGCGGCCAGCTTGCCGCGGATCTTGACCGCACCCGCGAGATCGAGACCGTCCAGCGCCGCCAGGAGATGCGTGTCGTGCAGGGCCGGGGACGACCCGGCAGCCAGGGACAACCGGATCGTGTCGTCGGCGTCGCGTTCGGCGACGAGCGCCTGGGTGAGAAGGTGTTCCCGGACGAGCGGCGCCGCGTCGTCGTTCGCGGCCTGCCGGACCGTGACCAGCGCCGACGCGACGACGAGCTCGAGGTCTTCGGGATTGTCGAGGAGGTCGTCGACCAGCTCGCCGAGGTCGGCGTGGCCCGAGTCGTTTTGTCCGGCGTCCTCCGGTCGCAGCTCCACGACGACCTGCCCCGGGACCGCGTTCGTACGTGCGGAGATGGAGGTGGAAGGGCCGAGCCAGACGTGACCGGGATGATCGGCGATGTCGAGCACGTCCCCGGAGCGGGACCGGACGAGATCAGCCAGAAACGACATCAGCCGGGTGACCTGATCGCGCAGCACTTCGCGAGTGTCATCCTGCATACCGATGTGTTCCTCTCGTCGCCGGCGACTCTTACGCTACAAGACGCTGGTCAGAGGGACCCGCGCAGTCGCGCGGGACGGCGCCGGATTCTCTCGCGGGTGCTTCAGCCGACGGTGCGCGAACGCAGCGCGCGGTAACCCCCGTCGACGTAACGCACGTTGGTGTAGCCGCAGTCGGCGATCTGTTCGGCGATGCGCGGCGCCTCCGAGCGGACCGACACGACGGCGATCTCGGTGTCGCGATCGCGGATGACCGGGAAGGTGCCCGAGGGAGTGGGCGTGAACCGCCTCGGCACCTCGGTCGGATCGACCACGAGCGCACCGGGCAGGCTGCCCTGATGTCGCACCACCTGCGGACGTGCATCGACGACCACTGCGTGCCCCTCGCGGCTGTGATTCATTGCCTCTGCTGCCGAAATCGAATTCACCACTGACACCGGTGACTCACCAACCCTGTTGCTCGAATTTTGTCCGTGTACATCGTGTTTCGCGGTGACCACCGCATGGTGACCCCGCGGGATGACCCCCGTCGACCAGGTTACGGAACGATCTCGAATTGACAAGTTTTCTCACGCAGCTCTCAGAAGTGCGCCGTTGTACGCAGTTTCTGGTACTGGGAGCCCGCCGGCGGCGGGACAGTCCGGGTCGGTTCAGGAGTGGCGACCGCGACCGGCCACGCGCGGTGACGGACGCTTACCCCAGCTGTCGCCGCGGCGACCGTCGCGTCCGCCACCATGACCACCCGCTCCGCGCTTGCCGCCGCCACGCGTACGCGGTGACCCCATGTCCTTGCGGATGTCGATCGGGTTCTTGCCGATCTTCGTGTGCCGCAGATTGGACAGGGTCTCGCTGTCGAGGTCGTCGGGCAGTTCCACGAGGCTGAAGTCGTCGCGGATGCTGATGTTGCCGAAGTCGGCTCGGGTCAGGCCGCCTTCGTTGGCGATGGCACCGACGATCGCGCCGGGCGACACCTTGTGCTTCCGGCCGACGGCGATCCGGTACGTCGCGAAGCTCGCGCCCGGGCGACGCGGTGCACGCTCGCGCTCGGGGCGCTTCTCCGACTGCGGCGGATCCGGGGTCATCAGGAATCCGCCGTCCCGCGTCTCGAGTGCCAGCGCGGCGGCGATGTCGGCCATCGCGACGTCGTTGTCCCGCGCATAGTTCTCGATCAGCCCGCGGAACAGATCGAGATTGTCCGACGACAGGTTCTGCGTGATGGAGTCGGCGAACTTCGCCACTCGTTGCGCGTTGACGTCGTCGACACTGGGCAGACCGATCTCGGTGAGCGTCTGTCGCGTGGCGCGCTCGATGGCGCGCAGCAGGTGGCGCTCGCGCGGCGAGACGAACAGCAGCGCGTTGCCCGAACGACCGGCGCGACCCGTGCGGCCGATGCGGTGCACGTACGACTCGGTGTCGTGCGGGATGTCGTAGTTGACGACGTGCGAGATGCGATCGACGTCGAGTCCGCGCGCGGCGACGTCGGTCGCGACCAGGATGTCGATCGAACCGTTCTTGAGCTGGTTGATGGTCCGTTCACGCTGCGCCTGCGCGAGGTCGCCGTTGATGGCCACCGCGGAGAATCCGCGGGACCGCAACTTCTCGGCCAGCTCTTCGGTCGCCTGCTTGGTACGGACGAACACGATCATCGCGTCGAAGGTCTCGACCTCGAGGAACCGCGTCAGCGCATCCAGCTTGCGCTGGTGGGAGACCTGGAGGTAGCGCTGCGTGATGTTCTGCGCGGTCGCGGTCTTCGCCTTGACCGTGATCTCCTGCGGCGAGTTCAGGTAGCGCTGCGCGAGACGCCGGATGGCGCTGGGCATCGTCGCCGAGAACAAGGCGACCTGCTTGGTGTCCGGGGTCTCGGCCAGGATGCGTTCGACGTCCTCGGCGAAGCCCATCGTCAGCATCTCGTCGGCCTCGTCGAGGACGAGGAACTCCAGCCCCGAGATGTCGAGCGTCTTCTTGTCGAGGTGGTCGATCACACGACCCGGGGTACCGACGATGACCTGCGCGCCACGACGCAGCCCGGCGAGTTGGACGCCATAGGACTGCCCGCCGTAGATCGGCAGGACCTTCACCTCGGGCATATGGGCCGAGTAGCGGCCGAACGCCTCGGAGACCTGCAGAGCGAGCTCACGAGTCGGCGCCAGGATCAGCGCCTGCGGAGTCCGCGCAGACGTGTCGAGCCGGGACAGGATGGGGATGGCGAAGGCTGCGGTCTTACCCGTACCGGTCTGCGCCAGACCCACCACGTCGCGCCCCGACAGGAGCGTCGGGATGGTGGCCGCCTGAATCGGCGAGGGCGTCTCGTAGCCCACGTCGGTGACGGCGGCGCGAACGCGCGGATCGATCTCGAGGTCGTCGAACGTGCCCACGGAGGGGTCGGTCGGGGCGTCGTGCTCGCCGTGATCGGAAGTACTCATGCGGCGGAAGTCTCATTCATCGCCCTCAACTGTAATGGCCCTGCACCAGAATGTCGGCATCGCGGCTTGCCGGGGTCGCATCAGCCCCCTGAGCAGGGCACGGACCACGATCGCCGACCGGTGTGATGCATCCCACGAATACTGGTACTGTCGGTGCCACTCATCCGGCCATCGGTCCCGGTCACACGCATACCGATGTCCGGAATGTCCATTTGTTCTCCCGTCTCAGGAGTGCCATGCAGCAGCAGTACGCCACCCCGTCTGATCTGACGATCGACGACAAGGCGACGACCGTCGACACGATCCTGCGTTACCGCGCCGAGCGCCCCACGATGCCGCTCTTCCGCAAGCGCTCACACAATCAATGGGTCAACGTCACCGCCAAGCACTTCACCGACGAGGTGGACGCGGTCGCCAAGGGACTCATCGCCTCGGGCGTGCAGGCCGGGGACCGCGTCGCCATCCTCTGCTCGACCCGTTACGAGTGGACCGTCCTGGACTACGCGATCTGGCGCGCCGGCGCCTGCACCGTCGCGATCTACGAGACCTCGGCCCCTGACCAGGTCCAGTGGATCCTCGAGGACTCCGGCGCCACGTTGCTGTTCGTCGAGAACCACGAGCACTACACCCGCCACCTCCGGGTGATCGACGAGACAGCGACCCTCAAGGAAACCCTGGTCATCGACGACCACGCGCTTCCCACGGTCACCAAGCGCGGCGCGAAGATCGCCGATGCCGATCTCGACCAGCGTCAGGCGAACGCGTTGTCGTCCGACGCCGCCACGCTGATCTACACGTCGGGCACCACCGGCCGTCCCAAGGGCGTCGTCCTGACACACGCGAACTTCCTCGCCGAGACCGCCGCGACCCGGGACGCGGTCGGCGCCGGAATGCGCGAGGGCAAGTCGACGCTGCTCTTCCTGCCACTGGCCCACATCTTCGCCCGGGTCGTCACCGTCGGGTGCGTGGAGAACGGCGTGATCCTCGGACACACCAACGACCTGACGAACCTCGTGGCCGACCTGGGCGTGTTCAAACCGAACTACGTGCTGTCGGTGCCCCGCGTGTTCGAGAAGGTGTACAACTCCGCCAAGCAGAAGGCCTACGACGGCGGCAAGGGCTCGATCTTCGACAAGGCGACCGACACCGCGATCGAGTTCAGCAAGGCCACCGAGGCCGGCAAGGTCGGACTGGGCCTCAAGCTCCGCCACGCCGTCTTCGACAAGCTGGTGTACGGCAAGCTGCGCGACGCCCTGGGCGGCCAGTGCGAAGGCGCCATCTCCGGCGGCGCCCCGCTCGGCGCGCGTCTCGGTCACTTCTTCCGCGGCGTCGGCATCCCGGTGTACGAGGGCTACGGGCTGTCGGAGACCACCGCGGCGGTCACGGCCAACAACGAGGACAACCAGAAGGTCGGCTCGGTCGGCCGACCGATCCCCGGCGTCACCGTCGCCATCGCCGAGGACGGCGAGGTCCTGCTCAAAGGACCCGTCGTGTTCGGCGGGTACTGGAAGAACCAGGCCGCCACCGACGACGCCATCCGCGACGGCTGGTTCCACACCGGTGACATCGGCACGCTCGACGACGGCTATCTGTTCATCACCGGCCGCAAGAAGGAACTGATCGTCACCGCCGGCGGCAAGAACGTCTCCCCCGCCCAACTCGAGGACACCATCCGGGCGCATCCCCTGGTGAGCCAGTGTCTCGTCGTCGGCGACAACAAGCCGTTCATCGCGGCACTCATCACCATCGATGCCGAGGCCGTTCCCGGATGGCTCGAGCGCCACGGGCTGCCGGCCGACACCCCGGTCTCCGACCTGGTCGACAATGCCGACCTCAAGGCGGAGATCGACGCCGCGGTGAAGGAGGCCAACACCAAGGTCTCCAACGCCGAGGCGATCAAGAAGTTCTCCATCCTCGAGACCGACTTCACCATCGACACCGGAGAGCTCACCCCGACGATGAAGCTCAAGCGCAACGTCATCCACGACGCGCACAAGGAAGCGATCGCCGACCTCTACACCTGAGCGAATCTCTCAGCACGACTCGCCGCGGCCCGGGATGACCCCGGGCCGCGGCGCTGTCTATCGTGCAAGTCAATGAAACGAGACCTGGCCATCGATGCCACCCGCGGGGTGGCGATCTGGAGCATGATCACGGCGCACTTCGCGCATGAGTCCACGCTGGCCACCCCGACGCACGCCTATCCCTACGTGGACGGCATGTCCGCGTTCGTGATGCTGTCGGGAATCGTCCTCGGCCTCGTCTACCAGCGGTGGGTCGCGCGTCACGGACTCGCCTTCGCCTACCGGCGGCTGGCCAAGCGGATTGTCGTGCTCTATCTGTGCCAGCTGGTCATCGCGCTCGTCGCGGTCGCCGCGGCCCTGGCCGGTCATCGCTGGCTGACGCTCTTGCTGCCGGTCGACGGCTGGGCCGACGGCATCCGGCTCGCGCTGACGATGCAGTACCTGCCGAGCGGCGGCAACATCCTGCTCCTGTACATGGTCCTGCTGATCTCGGCGTTCGGACTCTTCCCGCTGCTGCGCCGAGGCTGGTGGATCTGGGTCCTCGCCGCCTCGCTGGGTCTCTATGTGTTCTCGCTGATCTACTCCCCCGGCTGGTTCTACCTCAGCGCCTACCAGGCCGCCCCGCACATCCAGAACGTCGCCGGCTGGCAGATCATGTTCGTCCCCGCGCTCGTCATCGGCTGGAACTGGTCGACCTGGAAGGTCCCGGAGTTCGTCGACCGGTGGCTGGTCGCGATCGTCGTCGTCGCCCTTGCGGTGGCGTTGTTCTTCCACTTCGGCATCGACCACGGCCCCTGGGCGCATCTCGAGCCCTACGTCGCCGACAAGCTGGACTTCCGACCGGCCCGGGCCATCGGCGCGTATCTCGCGATCCCGGCCATCTACGGGCTCTTCCGGCTGTTGCTCAAGTGGTGGCACCACGACTGGCTGCGACCTCTGGTCATGACCGGGACCCGCAGCCTCGACTCCTACGTGATCCAGGCGATCGCCCTCGTCGTGGTCCCCATCCACATCGCGCACCGCCCATGGAACTCGGTCACGATGGACGCCGTGGCGCTGCTGGTGTTCGCCGCCTGCTGGGGCTGGGCCGAGTTCCGCCACGTCGCCCACATCGACAAACTGCACAAGCTCCCGGTACGGGTGGTCGACCTCGTCCGCCCACGCCGAGCCGAGGTCGCCCCCAGATCCGGACCCGGAGTACCCACGCACGAGAAACCGGACGCCACTCGGTCTGCGGGACCGGTCGTCGACGACCTGTCGGCCGGTGTGGTGTCCGACGACCTGTCCGGAATGGATCGGGACGTGATGGACCCGGCCGGGTCACGCATCGACGAACCGATGGGAGTTCATCCGTGACAGGTGAGATGACACGCAGCGTCCACGCCGGGAACGACGCGTCGGGTCCGTCGGTGCGGACTCCCATCACGATGGCGAATTCGTATCACCTGCCGCCCGAACCCGAGGCGATGAGCTGGTCGGGCACCGAGCAACTGTTCTACACGCGCAACACGGGCGCCAACCAGGTCGCATTGCAGGACAAGCTCGCCGCACTCGAAGATGCCGACGACGCCGTCGTCCTCGCGTCCGGGGTGGCCGCATTGCACGCCGTGTTCTTCACCCTCCTGTCCGCCGGTGACCACGTCGTCGTGTCGGACACGACGTACGAGGCCACGTGGAAACTGTGGTCGGACCTGTTGCCGACGAAGTACGGGATCGAGGCGACCTTCGTCGATGTCGGGGACCTGGATGCCACCCGCGCCGCCGTGCGGCCCGGGACCACCCGCATGCTGATCGCCGAGACGATCGCCAACCCGACCACCAAGGTCGCCGACATCGGCGCTCTCGCACAGATCGCCGCCGACACCGGAGCGCTGCTGCTCGTCGACTCGACCTTCACCCCACCGGTGTTGTACCGCCCGCTCGCCGACGGCGCCGATCTGGTCGTGCACTCGCTGACCAAGTACATCAACGGTCACGGTGACGCGATGGGTGGCGCCGTGCTCGGCCGACCGGACCTGATCGCGCAGATCCGGGAGCAGGCGATGGTCGACGTCGGCGGCGTGATCTCGCCGTTCAACGCGTGGTTGATCGCCCGCGGTGCGATCACCCTGCCACTGCGATTCGCTCAGCACCAACGCAATGCCGAGCGGGTCGCGGCCTTCCTCGACGACGACCCGCGCATCGCCTACGTGTGCTACCCGGGACTGTCGTCGCATCCCGAACACGACCTGGCCGCGCGACAGTTCGGCGGTCGCGGCTTCGGAGGCATGATGGCCTTCGCGGTCCGCGGCGATCCGGCCACCCAGAACCGTTTCGTCTCAGCGCTGACGACGATCACCTCGGCGGTGTCACTCGGTCACGACGAATCGCTCATCGTCCACGTCGGTGCCGACGGGCGGCGGGTCGCCGCGTACCCGGAGCCCTTCCGCGAGTGGGGCCATCTACGATTCTCGGTGGGCCTCGAGGACGCCGACGACCTCATCGCCGACCTCGCCGCAGCGCTCGACGCGACGTTCCCGGCCACCCCAGGTGGTTGAGCCGGCGCCACCCCCCGCTGGTTGAGCCGGCACCGAGCGCAGCCGCCGGGCCGAGCAAGCGACGAAGGAGCGCATCGAGGTCGAGGCGCTTCCCCTGCTGGTTGAGCCGGCACCGAGCGAAGCGAGGAGCCGAGTCGAAACCACCTCCCCCCGCAACCACTCTCAGGTCGCTTCGTACAGAATCCCCCGGCCGATCGCCTCACGGACGACAGGCAGCGCGACCTCGGCCAGGGCGTCGGCATCGACGCCGTGGAAGTCGGCGAGGAGTTCGAGCAGGACACCCAGCGGCACCTGTCCCCGGCAACCGGCGAGCAGGGCGCGCGAGATCTCGTCGACGCCGAGAACTGCGCCGGGACCCCCGGGCCGGCGAACCGCGGCCGACACCTGTTGCCAGCCCTCGTCACCCGGGAGCGAGTGCTCCTCGAGCATGACCGGCGCCACCGACAGCCGCTGTGCGAGCAGCCGGCCGTCGGAGGTCTCCCGCAGGTAGCGCCGTCGCGCGAGAAATGCCTGCGCCTCGAATCCGGTCACCTCTTCACCGGCGCCGGTGATCTCCTCGACCACGACGTCGGGAGCGCGGTTCTCGTCCGGCATCGGAAGCCGGGCGGTGATCGAGCCCATCCCGATCGCCACGATGCCGTTGGTCTCGAACCATTCGAGCCACTCCGCTCCCCGCTGCGCGGCGTCGGACTCGTCCTCACCGGCGTCGGACAGCCACAGGGAGATGTAGCTGATGGGGTCGGCGACCTCGCGCTGCACGACCCACGCGTCGAGTCCGGTGCCGGCGAGCCACGACCGGACGCGCTCCTCCCACGGTTCGCCGTCGCGGATGATCCAGTTGGCCAGGATCTGGCCGATGCCACCAGGATTTAGATGCGCGGGCAGCTCGCGGACGAGTTGTTCGCAGAGCCCGTCCCCGACGACCCCGGAATCGCGGTAGATGTAATCCTGGCCACCGGCGCCGACGACGAACGGCGGATTCGACACGATGAGATCGAAGCGTTCCCCGCCGACGGGCTCGAACATGCTGCCCGAGCGCAGATCCCACGACATCCCGTTGAGGCGGGCCGTTGCCGCGGCCAGCGCCAGCGCTCGGTCGTTGGTGTCGGTGGCCACGATCTGCTCGCAGTGGGCGTCGAGATGCAGAGCCTGGATGCCGCACCCGGTACCGATGTCGAGCGCGCGACGGACGGGCTCACGGATGACCGCTCGGGCCAGCGAGATCGACGCACCGCCGATCCCCAGGACGTGGTCGCGGGCAACGGGTCCGGGCCGCATCGCGGCGTCCTGATCGGCGACGACGAGGTAGTCGCGGGTGTCGTCGGCGTGCGGCCGGATGTCGAGGTTCGCGCGAACCCGCGACCCATCGACCCGGACCAATACCCCCTGGGCGATCAGCGCGTCGATTCCGGCCGTCGGGAACGACGCGGCGACAGCGTCTTCGGGCTCGTCCGAACCCAACAGGAACAAGCGGATCAGAGTGGCCAGCCGACCGTCCTCGCCTGCGGCGTCGCGCGTGGCGGCGAGCGCAGGCCACCACACACCCCGCACGAGCGCTTCGTGCGCGTCGGCGCCGAGCAGGCCGGTGACGCCGTCGTTCGTGTACCCCGCCGACCGCAGATCGGCACCGAGCGCCGCGACGACGGTGTCGTCGGTCAGCGGATGGCCGGCGGCGTCGTCGGATGGCTGGGGTCGTCCCTGGTCGGCGGTCACGGTCGCCAAGGCTACCGACGAGGCCGCCGACCGCCGGCCCGACGGGTTCAGCACGATGCGAGGACCCGCCGCATGGCGTCGCGTTCGGCCGGGGTCACCCACAGTCCGTACGACTTCTTGACCTCGATCTGCCGGCCGACGTAAGTACATCGGTACGCCTTGTTCGGCGGGAGCCACGTGGCGGCGTCGCCGTCGCTCTTCCGTTGGTTCACGGTCCCGGAGACGGCCTGCAGATTCCGCGGATCGTTCGCGAACTCGATGCGCTTGCCCGCGGCCCAGTCCGCCGCGCCCTTCTGCCAGGCGTCCGACAACGCAACGACGTGATCTATCTGAACGAGCGCCGACGTCTCCTGTCCTCGGGTGAACGGGATGGTCGTATCGGTGTACGGGTCGGCCAGCGTGCCGGCGAGAACTCGACACCCGTCGTCGTGGACCGTGATCCCGGTGAGGTCTCGGCGGAGGATGTCCTCTCGCGTCCGGCAACCGTTGCGGCCGAACTGCACGTCGACCGCGTCGTCCCACGCCTTGCCGAACCGCGCCCGGGCATAACCGGTCTTGGGGGCACGCCCCTTCACCTGGAGAGTTGCCAGGTCGGCGAGGGCCTGACCGACGCCGGGTACCGACGTCTGGACCCCTGGTGACGGCAGCGCAGATGTCGACGAGCCGACGGGCGGAGCCGACGGGCGGAGCACCTCTCCCGATCCGGTGTCGGTCCCGGATACGAACAGGGCACCGAGTCCCACGACGACCGACACCGCGGCGATCATCACCGACAACCATGCCGCTCGACGTCTCACCTCGAAATCGTTGCACGACGCACCGACAGTGCTTCCCGTCCACCCGGTGCGCGGACCGGCGCCGCGCACCTTAAGATTCGTTCGACTAACTTCCCCTTCGCGGACTGCTCTGGTCGCGCACGACGCCGTGATGGCGGCGGGCGCCGACACTCCTCGCCGGGGTACCAGACGACTATTCGGGTAGTGGGTGCATGAGTTCAGGTCGGGGCAATGCAGCACGGCGCGTACAGCCATGGGTACTGCGACTCGTCGCGGTGTTCACATTGACGATGTCGCTGCCCACTCTGGCGGCCGGGACGAGCACTGCCGCGATCGTCGGTAGCACGGCACCGTTCTCGGCAGCTCCGCTGCGCGCGACGCCGGTCCACGAGCTCACCCCGACCGTCGACCCGGAAACCGAGACCTATCCGGAACGCCTCGAACGCATTGAGACCCTGACCCACCCCCTGCTGCCGACGCCGAAGTCACTCGAGGGCGCCGAGACACGCTGCGCGAGTGGCGATTTCACCACCCTGTCGGTCGTGTACGAGTCGATCTTCGAGGCCGTCTACGACATCCTGCCGCCCTCGTTGCAGGCGTCCGCGCGCGCAAGCCGGGCTGCGGCGCATCGCGACATGCGTAGGCTGCACATCTCGACCCTCGCCGTGACCGAGCATCCGCTCACCCTCGGTGCCGACGACGACGATCCCGCCCTCGACTACCGCGACCCGATCTCGCAGCTTCTCGTCTCGAACCTCCTCAAGATCCGCGACGGCCGGCACACCGAGGCGATCCCGCTCGGGAACATCACCGTGATCCAGGCCGTCGAAACGGTGTGGCTGTACATGTTCACCACCGTCCTGATCCCGGCCCGGCTCCTCGTCGGGTCGGCACCGGACCTCGGCAGTCCGTTCGCCGGCACCGACGCCGACGGCCTCGCGCAGTTCGTCACGTACAACTGGCTGCTGTCCGCCTTCGTCTTCTCGTCTGAATTCGCGGTGAAGGCCCTCTTGCGCGCCACGGCGAAGACCGTTCTCGACCAATGCGTCGCACGAGTGACCGACGAGCAGCGCGCCCAGGCGGGACGCCCTAGTGACACCGTCCGCTTCGACATCCCCATCCCGCCGATGGTGGCCGAGATCGCCGACCACCTCGCACTGGCCGATGTCGAGACCTGCACGCCGATCGGCTCCCTCACGCTCGGCCGGTTGGTCCGCTACGTGTCCGCGCAGGCGCAGGAGAACAACCCCGCCGATGCAGCCAGGATTCGCGGCGAGACGACGCGAATCCTGAGCGTCATGCGCGGAATCCGCGTCCACCACAACCTGATCCCGCTCGACCCGGCGGAGGATCGTTCCGTCGGGGAACTGGGCGTCTCGCTCTTCGGTTCCCTGATCCCGATCTTCGGCGGCGCCCCGCTCGACATCTTGCTCGGCATCGGACACAACCTCGGCCACGGCGCGGATCCCTGGGAAACCGTGTCGCTCGACGAGCTCACCGTCAGCAAACCGATCACCGCGGCGCACTACGCGTACAAACTCGCGCTGCACCTGATCCGTGAGGTCGGCAATGTCGTCGAGCCGTCCATCCTCGGAGACAGCCCACTGCGTCCGACCCGCCTGCTGGTGACCGTATTGGGACTGCCGATGACCTATGGGCTGGTGACCGCGCACCATGTGATCCGGTCGATGTGCCTGCGCGTCGACGACACCACCGGTAGCGGGTTGGGCGCCGAGGCGAACCGACGGAAGACAACCGACCCCACTCCGCGAGTCGGCGTGACCCGGAAACGCGAATCAACCCGGCCGTCGGCGTCGAGAACTGCGGAGCCGTCGCGAGCCACCTCCACGATTCCGCGTCCCGAAGCACCTCGATTCAGCATTCCCGGCCTGAATTGAGCGGACGAGTCCGCATTCGACGGACTTGTCGCTCTATATCCGAAGTGACTCCCGACACCGGGAATGCAGACGTCCATGAATCCGCCTCGTCTTTCGACTACCGTGGTCAGTGTGTCGAAAATACAGACAGTGACCTTTGTCGACGATCTTGACGGTCGCGAACTCGATCCCCAAGACGCACAGACGGTTTCGTGGTCGTGGCTCGGCGTCGACTACGAACTAGACGTGTCCTCGACCAATCTCGACAAGATCGAGCAGGGAAAAGTGACCGTCGCGAAATTGCTCAAGGCGTCGACCCGAGTCGGTGGGCGTCGGCGGTCACCATCCGCACGAACGAAGACCAATTCCGGCGGGGCCGGTTCGTCGGTGAATGCCTCAATTCGGGAATGGGCGGCCGACAACGGTTACGAGGTCTCCGCTCGCGGCCGGATTCCGAACGACATTGTCGAGGCGTACAACGCCGCCCACTGATCCAGTCGACGACTGCCTGATCGATCGCCAGAGTCCGATACCGCGGACTCTGGCGATCCGCATTTTGGCCGGCCGCCACGTACACCCCGATCGCGCTGCGCCGCAAACGATTCGGTACACACGACGGACACTCACTGCCGGGGCGTCGAATCAAGACGCTGGGTCGGCCCCGTCGCACGTGCAGCACGTCCCGCACAACATTCACACTGTCAATGGCCTCATTTGATAAGATGATGCGCACGAACGGTGTGCCACCGGCGTGCGGAGCAGTTCACCGTCGGAGGCCACCCCGAGGGGGACAGGACAATCGGATGAGCACAACGGAGAACGAGTCGGTCGACCACGACGGCGCTGACAGTGAGGCCCCGGACGAGGTCGCGGTGGCGGCCCGGGTCAGAGTGACGCTCGACGACGGTTCGACCAGGGAGGGCGAGGTCGTCGACGACTTCGCGGACCTGGCCGGCAACGCCACCATCGAAACCCGCATCGACGACGAGCACACCGCGCGCCTACGCCGCTGGGCGATCTCGACCGACGATCACGCCATCGTCTTCGCCGACGACGACGCGGTCGAGGTCATCTCGGCCCAGATGTGACTCAGAGGGGCGCGAGCCTGATCATTCGACGGTCCGACGAGAAGATCCACCCGTCGCCGTAGGGCTCGAGTGCTGTGCCGGTGACGAACGCATCCGGGTCGGAATCGATGGCGAGGAACGGTGCCCTCCACGCGATCTCGCCGGTGGTCACGTCGACAGCGGTGAGGGTGACGCCATCACTGCCGGCCAACAGACGGTCGCGATAGCCATCTGGGTTCACGCCGGCAGAAGCATCGTCGCGCCACGCTCTGTGCCACAAACGTTTACCGGTTCTGAGGTCGACACCACCGTCGCTGCGGGCGGTGCTGTCCGTCACGTACACAACGCCGCCGGCGACCGCGGTCACGGCTCCGGTTGCGTTGGTGTCGCGCGATATGAGGTCGCTGTTCGTCCACAATCGGTCGCCGGTGGCGCGGTCGTAGGCCGAGTCGCCGAGTAGGACGGGGTCGGAGTCGGTCGTGGACTCGTACCCCGGCCGTTGGACGGTGGGATTCGAGCTCGACGCGACCACCTTCCCGTCCGGCCCCCTGAGCAGTTGCTCGGCCGCATTGCCGGCCGACTCGCAGCCGGTGTCGGCGTGGACGAGGAACCCGCCCGGCAGCAGCGACGAGGTTCTGACGCATTGTGTTCCGTTACTCCACAATTCGGCGCCCGATCCGGCATCGAACAGGGCGACGTCGCCACCGGTGCGCACGAGCCCGACACCATCGATCACGGTGAGCGCCTCGCTGCTGTACACCTCCTCATAGGAGGCACCGACGTCGAATTGGCGGGTCCAGTGAGCCGACACGTCGTCGAAGGTGCCCGAGTGGACTCGCACGTCGTTCTCCTCGACGCTGCCCTCGGCGACGTACAGGGCGTCAGACGTGGTCGCGATGGCGAAGATACTCTCGGACACCGTGCGTCGTGTCGAGTCACCCGAGTCGATGTCGTAGCTGACGAGTTCGTGGTCCTTCTGAAGGGCGTGGCAGTAGATCTTGCCGTGGAGCGGAACATCACTGCAGCTGACGAGATCGTGCGCGGGAGCCTGCCAGCGCACGTCTCCGCTGCCCGCGTCGATGCCGATCATCAGGGGATCACCGAGGGTCGTCCCCTCATTCGGGGTGCCGACGACAGTGAGAAGCGTGTCGCCGGACCGGATCATCCCCGGCTCGCCTGCGGCGAACGCGGTTCCTCCGCGCGGGTCGGCGAACGCGGCGAACGGACGACCCAGCGACTCGGCGGGATCGAGCGACCAGGCTAGACCAGGCGTTCCCGCAATGGTTCCGGTGATCTTCTTGACCGTCGACGGAACGCGGTCCACCCACACCACGGCCGCCGCGGAGACCGTCACGACCGCGACCACCGCCGCGACGACCAGTGTCCAGGTACTCCGGGCCGGCATCGTCAGAGCTCCAATCCTGGTGTCAACGCGATGTTCTCGAGCTCTTTCATCGGCAGCGGCTCGGTCGGCGAGGCTGCCGAGGAACTGACCGAGACGCGGGTGCCCGTCGGGCGGGTCACCACCACGGAATGGGTCGTCTCACGGACCTGTTCGCGTGGGTCGGTCGTCGACGACCTCGACTGCCACATGACGTCGGTCTGCACCAGGGTCCCATCGGGAAGGGCTCGCAGCGTCTTCTGGCTACCCCGGCCCGGAACCGGGCGTTCTGCGGACGGCCTCGGCTGGCCACCGATGATCGTGATGTCTATGGCCACACCATCCCCGAGATCCGCGACACCGGTGCACAGCATGCCCTCCGCGGGCGAACCCACCGGCACCATGGGCGGCAACCGCGCGCCGCCGAGATCGACGGTGGCGAGAACCGCGTCGAGTTCGCGCGCCTCCTCACGCGTGACCGAAGTGCCCTTGTACGACTCGAAGGGACTCTCACAGTGTTCGATCGGTGTCGGTGTACCCGGGGCGACCGGGGTGCTCACGCGAAGTCCCGGGTCGTCGACGATGCGCACCAGGTCGTCGATGGACAACGGCACCGAGCCGCTGCGGTCTTGCTGGTTCGCACCGGTCGAGTCACTGGCCCGCGCGGTGATCCAGGTTCCGTCGGCCACGTAGGCGCGGGCCGTCTTGCTGAGGGTGCGAACGCCGTCCACTTCCTGCCAAGTGTCGTGGACGTCGACCACCACGCCGTCGCGCAGAGTGCGGCGTTCATCGAGTTGCCCTGCCACACAGGGCGGAATCGGTAGCGACGAGCGTTGTACATCGACAGACACCGAGCCCCTCGCATTTCCGTTGATCAGCTCACCCCCGGCGTACGTCGACCCGCGGGGCTCCGGGGCCGGGGCCTTGAAAGAGGTGATCGGCTGGAAGATGAACGATTGCCGCGGGCTCGCGAAGGCGATCTCGGCCCGGGCCGGGAGCGCTCTCGCCAGCGCGGTGGACATCGCGGTCGCCTTCGGTCCGTTAAACCACGGGAACTCCGGATTGTCGTATGTCGGCGGCGGCCCCATTCCGGTGAACGCGGTGTAGCCCGACTCCTCGGGCACCTCCACGATGTCGCATCCGGGGATCGGTGCTTTCGGGTCGACCGGCTCGTCGACCACCGTCGGCGCCTCGGTGGCAGCGGGATCGGACTGCTCGGTCCCGGACGACGCCGGCGGCGGTGTCGTCGTGAGTTCGGGATCGGGTGACGGCAGCACGAGCCCGACCACCACGAACGCGAGAGCGACGATCGACACCAGCACCAGCGCAGTGGTCCAGGACCGCGCCGACGGCGACGAACTCGTGTCGTCCACCATCTCTGCCGACCCCGCTTCCGTCGACGGACGCGTCACGCCGGACCGCGCCGAACACAATTCAGAGTGCGCGAGGGGGGACTTGAACCCCCACGTCCTGAGACACTGGAACCTAAATCCAGCGCGTCTGCCAATTCCGCCACTCGCGCGTGGGCGCGACGCCCCAGGGTGGCGGGGAGTCACGCAGTGTAACGGCGACCACCCTACCGGCCGCGTTCTGATCATCGCAGGCCAGGTACCGTCGTAGGCATGTCCTCCACCCGTCGCCGCGCCCACCGGCCCGCGCTCACGGTGCTCGCCGTCTCCGCCGCCGTGGTGTGCCTGGCGCTTGCGTGGTGGCAGTGGTCGCGGTATGAGTCGGCGTCTGGTTCCGGATTGAACCTCGGTTACGCCCTGCAGTGGCCTGCGTTCGCGGCGGCGGTGATCTACGCCTACCGAAAGTTCGTCATCCTGGAGAGCGATCCCGACGAGGCACGCAGGGTCGGCGCCGGGAAGTCCACGGACCAGATCCCCGAGGGAATCCTCCCCGAACGTCCGACGACTCCCAGTGCGTCGTCGCTGACCTCGTCGGACCCCGCGAACGACGTCGCCCTCGCCGAGTACAACCGCTATCTGGCCGAGCTCCGCGACGCCGACGCCCGTCCGACCGACACGAAACCCACACCCTCATCGAAAGGCCAGCAGTGACCGAGACCGATTCCACCGCCCCCGCCCTCGCCGCCCCGGTGGAGAAGGTCCGCGGCGCGTTGTTGCGGTATCGCGTCCTCGCCTGGATCACCGGCGTGTGGTTGCTGCTGCTCGTCGTCGAGCTCGTGCTGACGTACGGCTTCGACAATCACGCACTCGACTTCGTGCCGTTCGTGCACGGCTGGGTCTACTTCGTCTACCTGATCATGGCCATCGACCTGGCGATCAAGGTGCGCTGGAGTGTGGGCAAGACCGTCATCACCGCCATCGCCGGCACGATTCCCTTCCTGTCCTTCTGGTTCGAGCACAAGCGGACCCAGGAAGTGAAGGCGCAGTTCAACCTCTGATATCCCCACGCTGGACGTCCGTTCATCCGGGTCCGGCTCACTGGACTCCGTGCGGATCGTCCAGCTCGCGAACTTCTACGGCGGACGCTCCGGCGGTCTGCGCACCGCGGTGGACCGCTGGGGCGCCGGCTACGTGGAGGCAGGGCACGACGTCGTCCTGATCGTCCCCGGCGCTGACCCCGGCGAGGAGGCACTTCCCTCCGGTGTCACCCGGATCACCGTCGCCGCACCACGCATCCCCGCCTCGGGCGGCTACCGCCTCGCGTCTGCGCGTCGCGTCGCCGACGTCCTCGCCCATCTCCACCCCGACGCCCTCGAGGTCTCTGACCGCCTCACCCTCCGCGGTTTCGGCCGGTGGGCGCGCGCCCGGGACATCCACTCGACGATGGTGTCCCACGAGCGCCTCGACCGCCTACTCGGTCAGATCATGCCCGGCCCGACGGCGCGGGCGCTCGCCGATCGAGCCAACGCGGCCACCGCCCGCGACTACGACACCGTCGTCTGCACCACCGACTTCGCCGCCGCGGAGTTCGATCGCGTCGCGGCGCCCAACGTCGTCCGTGCTCCGCTGGGTGTCGACCTCGACGTCTTCGACCCGCGGCACCTCGATCCCAATCTGGGCGAGCAATGGTCCGACGGCACCGGCGCGCTCATCGCCCACTGCGGACGCCTCTCGGTGGAGAAGCGCGCCGACCGAAGCATTGCGGCACTCAACAGGCTCCACCGTTCCGGGACGCCGGCACATCTGGTGGTCGCGGGCGACGGGCCGATGCGAGGCCCGCTGCAACACCTGGCGCGCGGACTACCGGTGACATTTCTGGGGCACCTCACGGACCGGCGGCAGGTCGCCGCACTCCTCGCGAGCGCCGACCTCTCGCTCTCCCCCGGGCCGCACGAGACGTTCTGTCTCTCCGCACTGGAATCACTGGCCGCCGGTACACCGGTCATCGGATCGCGCTCGTCGGCCGTCGCGAGCCTCGTCGACGACACGTGCGGCGCTGCTGCCGAGGATTCCGGGTCGGGTTTCGCCAGCGCTATCCGGCAGGTGCTCAGCCTCCCTCGGCTCGATCGCGAACGAGCGGCCCGGCACCGGGCCACCCAGTACCGCTGGCCCGATTCGGTCGCGCGGATGCTGTGTGTCCACACCGGCAGCTGATCACCCTCGCACCTCTCCCGTGCACGGTCGATGAATGTCGACGCACGCTCGACGGGTTGAATCCGCCACGGGATCGGACGCACGGTCGACGGACCGGGCGAGACCGCCGGGAGCCTCGCATTCCCCCGGAGGTTGAAACTGTACCGTCTGGACGGTATAGTTATAGATGACGTCAGAAGACCCCCGGATCCGATCAGAAGGAGGACGACATGGGACGCACATCCGGACGCACCGCCGCCGATACGCGACGGTCCATCCTCGACGCCGCGGCCCGTCTCGTCGCGCGCCAGGGTGCCGCGGTATCGGTGTCCGAGATCGCCGCCGCGGCCGGGGTGTCGAAAGGCGGGTTGCTCTATCACTTTCCCGCCAAAGACGGACTGCTCGAAGAACTCGCCGCCGACCTGATGGCCAAGTTCCGGGCCGAGGTCGAACGAGTCGCCGGCGAGGAGGCCGAGACACCGGGACGACTCACCAGGGCCTACATCCGGGTGAGTTTCGCCGACGCCCGGGACTCCGCCGGTCTGCGCGACCAGATCGCTTTGGCCGCGAGCCTGATGTACGAACCGGGCCCGGCCGAACTCGCCCAGCAGGACGCCGATCACTGGCGAACCACGCTGGCCGACGACGGCCTCGACCCGGCGATCACACGACTCATCATCGCGGCCGCCGATGGCTCGAACACCGCCCCGCTCTGGGGAGCGGTCCTCGACGACGGCGACCGGGCCGCACTCGAAGCAGACCTCATCGCACTCACACACGGCTCGGGTCCGGTCGCCCCCAACCCGACAACCACACTCGACAACACCTACGAAATGAAGGGATCATGACCGACATCACTTATCGCCCATACCGTTCCACCGACGCCGAGGACGTCAAGAAGATCATCGACGAGGCGTTCTTCATCCACCGGTACGTCCGCGGTCGTCGCGTTCTCGACAGCGCACTCGAGGTCTATCTGCGTGAGCAACTGGTGGCGAGCACCTGGACCCGCGTCGCCGAGAAGGACGGTCACGTGGTCGGGATCATCCTGGGACGGGTCGACGGTGAGCCTCACCTGCCCGAGCGGGCGAAGAACAGGGCGCTCCTCTGGGCGCACACCGCCCGAGCCGCCGTTCTCGGACTGTCCCAGTGGAAGTCGCTGCGCGGCTTCTTCGCGTACGAATCGGTGGCCCACCGGCTCGGCGCCCAGACCGGCAGGCCGCTCGACGATGAACTGACGCTGTTCGCCGTCGCCTCCACGACGCGAGGTCACGGCGTCGGCGCCCACCTCTACGGCGCGTTCCTGGACCACCTGCGCGGCCGGGGTCGTTCGGACTTCCACCTGTACACGGACTCGCTGTGTACGTTCGGTTTCTACGAGCGACAAGGGATGTCGCGTGCAGGCGCCGACGACATGGACATCCTGCTCGACGGCGAACCACACACGTTGGGCGTCTACATGTACACCGGCACGGCGAGCTGATCTCGTCCGCGCGTCGACGCGACGGGCGTCAGCCCGCGAGCGCGCGCAGCGCCGGGACCAACTGCGCCAGCGCTTTTCCGCGGTGACTCAGCCCGTCCTTCTCCGCCGGCGACAATTCCGCCGCGGACCGGCCGGCGGCGATCTCGTCCTCGGGGGCGAACAGCGGGTCGTAGCCGAATCCGTGCGGCCCGCGTTCTTCCCGCAGGACGCGTCCACGCCACTCGCCGCGCACCACCGTCTCGGTCCCGTCCGGCAGCACGAGGGCGCACGCCGACACGAACGCCGCGCCACGGCGTTCGTCCGGGGTGTCCGACAACTGGGCCAGCAGGAGCGCGTTGTTGGCCGGGTCGTCGCCGTGCCGGCCCGACCAGCGCGCCGACAGCACGCCCGGCATTCCGTTCAGGGCATCGACCGCGATACCGGAATCATCGGCGAGACAGGGCAATCCGGTCGCTCGAGCACCTGCGTGAGCCTTGATCAGCGCGTTGTCCTCGAAGGTGGCGCCGGTCTCGGGCTCCTCCGGGTAGTCGGGCACCGCGTCGAGGCCGACGATCTCGACCCCGGTGATGCCCGCGGCATCGACGACGCGCTGGAGTTCGGCGAGCTTCTTGGCATTGCGGCTCGCCAGGAGCACCGAGGACATCAGGCCCGTCCCGGGAGTTCACCCGGGTACGGTTCGGCGAGCACCGCGCGCTGAGCCTCGAACAGCTTCTCCGTACCGACGGCGGCGACGTCGAGCAGCGCATCGAGCGTCGAACGCGGGAAGGTCGCTCCCTCGCCGGTGCCCTGCACCTCGACGAGGGTGCCGGCATCGGTGGCCACGACGTTCATGTCCACCTCGGCCCGCGAATCCTCCTCGTAGGGGAGGTCGAGTCGGACACGGCCGTCGACGACACCGACGCTCACCGCGGCGATCGCGCACGAAAGAGGTTGCGGGTCGGACAGTTTGCCCGCCGCGCGCAGGTAGGTGACCGCATCTGCCAGCGCGACATAGGCGCCGGTGATGGCCGCGGTGCGGGTACCGCCGTCGGCCTGCAGGACGTCGCAGTCGAGGGCGATGGTGTTCTCGCCCAGCGCGCCGAGATCGATACACGCGCGCAGCGAGCGACCGATCAACCGACTGATCTCGTGGGTGCGTCCGCCGACCCGCCCCTTGACCGACTCACGCGACGACCGATCGTGGGTGGCGGCCGGCAGCATCGCGTACTCCGCGGTCAGCCACCCGAGCCCGGAACCACGACGCCAGGGCGGCACGCCGTCGGTGACACTCGCGGTGCACATCACCCTGGTCTTGCCGAACTCCACCAGGACCGAACCCGCCGGGTGGCTGGTGAACCCGCGGGTGAACGTGATGGGACGGAGTTCGTCGTCGGCTCTGCCGTCAGCTCGTGTGGTCACGGGTCTCACTGTAACGACCGGCGCGCGCACGACATCTAGGTGAGGTCGATGACCTGTCCCTGGCTGACGAGCTCGGTCGGACCGGAGAACGTACTGCGGGCCTCGGCGAGGATCTCCGCGGAATCCGACCACGGCGCGACGTGGGTGATGGCGAGCGCACGGACGTTGGCCTTGGTCGCGGCCTCCCCCGCCTCGATCCCCGACATGTGCAGATCCGGTGGGCGTTCCGACGGCGCGTGCGTCCACGACGCCTCACACAGGAACAGGTCCGCGTCGGCCGCGAGATCGATGAGTTCGTCGCAGGGCGCCGTGTCCCCGCTGTAGGCGATCACCTGCCCCTCGGGTCCGGTGATCCGCAAGCCGAACGTGTCGGGCGGGTGGTTGACGTTCATCGCCCGGATCCGCATCCCGCCCAGCGTGATCTCCTGATCGTCGCTCCATTCGTGGACGTCGAACGTGTCGGTGATGTCGTCGAGCTGGCCGGGGAACTCCGATGACCCGTAGCCGATCCGCAGCGCGGTGCCGTGCGGCCCGTACAACGGTGCCCGCCGGCTGGCCGGCTCGGGCGCGTACCGCCGCCAGACGAGCATCGCGGGGAGATCGAGACAGTGATCGGCGTGGAGGTGGCTGAGGACGACGGCGACGTTGCTGGGGTCGGCAACGCGCTGCAGCTCACCGAAGACTCCCGGGCCGCAGTCCACCAGTACCGGTTGTTCACCGGGAACGGAGAGCAGATAACCGGAGCACGCGGCGCCCGGCCCGCCCACACTGCCCGAGCACCCGAGGACCGTGAGACGCATAGGCCCCACTGTGCCACGATTCCGCGCCCGGGCGTCGGCATACGGGTCACAACTGCGCGGCGAAGCGCGGTGGGTTCCTCAGACGTGCTGCACGGCTCCGATGACCGGACCGAGGAATCGGTTCGAGAGCTTCGCGAAGAGGTCCGGATCGCCCGTCGCCTGGAAGACGCGGGTCGCGTCGCGGCCCGTGTGCGGATGCAGCAGGTCGGCCTCGGTGAGGACTCGGAAGAGGTCCTTCGCGGTTTCCTCCGCGCTCGACACCAGGGTCACCTCGTCGCCCATCGCGAGCTGGATGACCCCTGAGAGCAACGGATAGTGCGTGCAGCCGAGAACCACGGTGTCCACCCCGGCCTGCTGCAGCGGCTCCAGGTATCCCTGGGCGAGCCCGAGGATCTGCCGGCCGCTGGTGATCCCGCGTTCGACGAAGTCGACGAATCGCGGACACGGCACCGCGGTGATCACCGCGTCCCGCGCCGCCGCGAACGAATCCTGGTACGCCCGTGAAGAGATCGTGGCCTCGGTGCCGAGGACGCCGATCCGGCCCGTCTTGGTGGCGACCACCGCACGACGCACCGCGGGCAGCACGACTTCGATGACCGGGATCGGTGCGTACCGTTCGCGAGCATCGCGCAGGCAGGCGGCCGACGCGGTGTTGCAGGCGATGACGATGGCCTTCACCCCTCGATCGGCGAGATCGTCGCCGATCGCGAGGGCGTGCCGGCGGATCTCCGGGATGGTCAGAGGTCCGTACGGCCCGTTGGCCGTGTCGCCGATGTAGACGATGTCCTCGTCCGGCAGCAGGTCGATGATGGCGCGTGCCACCGTCAGCCCGCCGACGCCCGAATCGAAGATCCCGATGGGTGCGTCCTGGCCGCCCGCCGCGATTATGGCGCCACCCCCGGGTTGGTGGCCGCCGGCTTGCGCCGATCGCGAGCCGCCAGCGCCCACGCCGCGAACACACCGGCGATCGCGCCGAACAAGTGGGCCTGCCAGGAGATCAGCGGATCCGAGGGCAGGACGCCCCAGAGGATCGATCCGTACACCAGGAACAGCACGAGGCCGCCGAGGATCTGCCACAGATCGCGGTTGAACAGACCGCGGACGATGAGGAAGGTGAGCCAGCCGAACACGATGCCCGACGCCCCGACGGTCACCGAGTACGGCGCCGCGAACAGCCAGACGCCGACCCCCGACACCACCCAGATGATGCCGGTGACGATCAGGAACCGCTGCGTCATGAGCACGAGGAAACACAACACCGCGCCGGGCATCAGATTGGCGAACAGGTGCTGCCAGTCGCCGTGGAGGAACGGCGCCCACACGATGCCGTCGAGCCCGTCGACCTGTCGTGGTTCGATGCCGTTCTGGTCGAGATCGACGCTCGTCGCCACGTCGATCGCCTCGATCACGAACAGCACCGCGACGATGCAGGCGGTGATGATCGCCGATCGCAACCACAGCGGGCGGGTGCGCCGGGTGGGCTGCTGCCCGACCGGCGGGGTGTACGAGCTCATGGCCTGGTGGTTCCTCGGGTAGCGGAGTTCCTCGGTAGCGGGATCATGCCCAGAGCTGGCCGTCGAGTGCCTGCTCCGCGTCGTCGAGACTACCTTCGTACGCCCCGGTCGACAGATACTTCCATCCCGCGTCGGGGACGACGAACCCGATGTCGGCACGGGTACCCGCTTTCAGGGCGCGACGGCCGATGCCACGCGCCGCCTGCAGGATCGCTCCGGTGGAGATCCCCGCGAAGATGCCCTCGAGATCGATCAGTTCGCGGACGCGCGCGACCGCGTCGACGCCGGTCACCGAGAAACGCCGGGTGAGCACCGAGTCGTCGTAGAGCTCCGGGATGAACCCCTCGTCGATGTTGCGCAGACCGTAGACCTCGTCGCCGTACCGCGGTTCGGCGGCGACGATCTCGATGTCGGGATTGCGTTCGCGGAGGAACCGCCCGACGCCCATCAGGGTGCCGGTCGTCCCGAGACCGGCCACGAAGTGCGTGATCTCGGGCAGATCCGCGAACAGCTCGGGTCCGGTGCCCTCGTAGTGCGCCGCGACGTTCGCCGCATTGCCGTACTGGTACAGCATCACCCAGTCGGGGTTCGCCGCGGCCAGTTCCTTGGCCACGGCGACCGCGGTGTTGGACCCGCCCGCCGCGGGCGAGGAGATGACCTGGGCCCCGAACATCCGCAACAGCGAACGGCGTTCCTCCGAGGTGTTCTCCGGCATCACGCAGATCAGCTCGTAGCCTTTGAGTTTCGCCGCCATCGCGAGCGAGATGCCGGTGTTGCCGCTGGTCGGCTCGAGAATGGTCGACCCCGCCTGCAGCAACCCGTCCCGTTCGGCCTGCTCGATCATGCGCAGGGCGGGACGGTCTTTGATCGACCCGGTGGGGTTGCGGTCCTCGAGCTTGGCCCAGAGGCGGACGTGCGGGCCGTCGTCGGAGTCGTGCCAGCGCGGCGAGAGCCGCTGCAGACCGATGAGCGGGGTGTTGCCGACCGAGTCGATCAGGGAGTCATAACGTGCCACGCTCAGCCGCCGGCGACCGCGGGCAGGATGGTCACCTCGTCGCCGTCGTCGATCGGGGTGTCCAGGCCGCCGGAGAAGCGCACGTCCTCGTCGTTGACGTAGATGTTGACGAAGCGGTGCAGCTTGGCGGTGCCGTTCTCGTCGGGCGCGACGAGACGTTCCTTCAGGCCGGCGTTGCCCGAATCGAGGTCGTCGATCAGCGCGGCCAGCGTCGAACCCGACCCCTCGACGCGCTTCTCCCCGCCGGTGTGGGTGCGCAGGATCGTCGGGATGGATACGGTGACAGACATTCTCAGCTCCTGATCTCGATCTCTTCTTCGGTGACCGCACCATCGACGATGCGATAGCTACGGATCTCGGTGGTCTCCGGATCGCGTGTGGACACCAGCACGTAATGCGCGCCGGGCTCTCCCGCGTAGGAGATGTCGGTGCGGCTCGGATACGCCTCGGTGGCGGTGTGCGAGTGGTAGATGACCACCGGCTCCTCGTCGCGGCGGTCCATCTCGCGCCAGACGGCGAGCTGTTCGGCCGAGTCGAAGCGGTAGAACGTCGGCGATCGCTCGGCGTTGACCATCGCGATGAACCGCTGCGGGTCGTCGGACCCCTCGGGCCCGGCGATCACCCCACACGCCTCGTCGGGATGGTCGGCGCGTGCGTGCGCGACCATGGCGTCGACCAGCTCCTGCCCGATCGTGAGCATCGGTGTCCCGTTCTCCTGTCCAGACGTGTACGCACCCCGAGGTCATTTCCGAAGGTCTCCTCGCGGGTGTCCCCATTGTGGCGGATCTCGCCGACGTGCAACGTCGGCGTCGCGGCACCTATTCCGCCACCAGGTCCCTCCACCTCGACGCGCGGGGCTGCATGAGCGGATCGACCGTCATCCGACGAGACGTCATTCGGCAACCGTACGTACCCCCGATCCGACGCGGGACGCCGCTAGTGTTGCGTCCCAACGGCACCGGGGGTGTGTCGAAAAGTCAACGGAGGAGGCACTTCTCATGCAACGAGCCCAACGGGTGGCCGCGGCCGCACTGTCGACGGGGATCGTCGCCGCGATCGTTCTGACCGGATGCTCCACCTCCCAGACGGGTTCGCCGACCGCGACCAGCGCGTCGGCCTCGACCACGGTGATCGTCGACCCGGCGGCCCAGCTCGCCGCCGCGGCCACGAACACCGAGGCCCTGACCGGCGCCCACCTCGACCTCGTGGTCGACGGCACGGTCCCGAACCTGAACGCGAAGAAGGTCACCGCGGATCTGGTGACCACCCCGGCGGACGCCGCCAAGGGTGAGGCCACCGTGGTCTTCGGCACCAAGGACCCACAGGAGGCCTCGGCCCCGTTCGTCTACGTCGACGGGGTGCTCTACGCCGACATCGCCGGGGACGGATACCTGAGCTACGGGGACGGGAAGTCCATCTACGACGTCTCGGTGTTCCTCGACCCGGAGAACGGCCTGGCCAACGTGCTGAGCGAATTCCAGAACCCGACCAAGGTCGGCTCGGAGACCGTCGACGGCGCGGAGACGGCACAGATCAACGGCACCGTGCCGGCGGGTGCCCTCGCCGCGCTGACCGGCGCGCGTCAGGTCGTCGGGCCGCAGGACGCGCCGGTTCCGACCACTGTCTGGCTGACCACCGGGACCAACCAGCTCGCCCGGCTCGTCTTCACCCCGAACCCCGCGGACCCGGACACCACGATCACCGTCGACCTGACCAAGTGGAACGAGACCGTCGACGTGGAGAAGCCCGACGTGATCCAGACGCCGACCGAGACCCCCTCCGGCACCCCGACTCCCGGCCAGCCCACCCGTGAACCGGCCGGAGGTTAGAACACCATGCCCACCTCTGCCACTGCACACCGAGGAGCTTCCGTGAGATCCACCCGCCCGGGCCTGACCCGACGTGTCACCGTGTTCGCCGCCTCCGTGGCGGCGACTGCCTCCGCCTTCGTCGGCACCGCGGTCGCCGACCCGGCTCCGGCGCACGCGTACTACGACTATTACGGCGCGCTGGCGCTGTCGCCGTCGACCGGTTCGGTCGGCCGCGCCCTCGACTACGGGTCGTACGCCGCGGCCTCCGCCGCCGCGACGCGGGTCTGCCCGGCCGACGACTGCCGCGTCGTCGCGCAATTCGTCAACGGGTGCGGCGCGATCGCGTCGTCGCCGAGTTACTGGGGATACGGCACGGGATCACGGCTCTACACCGCCCAGGCCAACGCGCTCTACTACGCGGGCGGCGGGTCGATCTACTACTGGGGCTGCACCAGCGGGCACGGCTGAGGGCGTCGGAGCCCGGCCCGCGGAGCGGTCATCGGAACGCCGACGGCGCCGCCTGCGCGTAGGTGGGGATCGATGCGATCGGTTCCGCCGCGAGGACCGCGTCGACGATCGCCCGCTGGACGACGTCGGCCGCGACCCGGCACACCTCGGCGACCACCGCGACGTCGGCGTGCATGCCCGCTGGCGCCGGCACGGGCGTCGCCGGCCGAACCGCGCCGGTCGCGATGCCGAAGACCGTGTCTCCGTCCAGCGGCGAGTGCGCCGGCCGGATCGCGCGCCCGAGACCGTCGTGCCCGGCCATCGCCAACCGCTTGGTCATCGGGGCGTCGAGGACGGCGTCGGTCGCCACGACACCGATCGTCGTGTTGAGCACGGTCTGTTTCGCGGCGAGGTCGGCGAGCCGGTCGAGGTCGGTGGCCGACGGACGGGACAATCCGAGATCGGCGAGTTCGGCCTCGCCCAGATCCCACGGCAACCCGGTCTGCGGGTCGATGACCGCACCGACCGGATTGGCGACCATCAGTGCACCGACGGTGATCCCGGCCGCGGGGCCGGCGTCGATCGTCACCGATGCCGTCCCGACCCCGCCCTTGAGCGCGCCGGCCCGGGCACCGACACCTGCGCCGACGCATCCGACGGCGAACTCGGTGTGCGCCGACCGGACCGCCTCCGCTCCGAAGTCCGCGTCGGGCCTGTGATCCCACGCACCCACCGGCAGGTCGAAGATCACCGCGGCGGGGACGATGGGCACCACATGGCCCCGATCGTCGAGCGGTAGGCCCACACCGTCGGCCTCGAGCGCGCGCATGACGCCGTCGGCGGCGGCCAGCCCGTAGGCGCTCCCCCCGCCGAGCACGATCGCGTGCGCGGTCTGCACCGTGTTCGACGGGTCGAGCAGGTCGGTCTCGCGCGTACCGGGACCGCCGCCGCGGACGTCCACCGCGGCGATCGCGCCCGGTGCCGACACCCGCACGACCGTGGTGCCGGTGGCCCATCCGTGGCCGTCGGGCGCCGCTGGGGACCCGGCCACCCGCGCATCGTCGTCGATGCGATGCGCATGCCCCACGGAGATGCCTGCGATGTCGGTGATGCGGTTGCCGGCGCGGGCCGGTCGACCGGGTGTGCTCACAGAACTCCTGACGTCGATGCGGACACAGACCTCGAACTCCCTGGACGTCGGTTCACATCAGCGCCTCGACGAGCAGATCCTGCATCACCGTGAGCCAGTGGTAGACGTCGAGATGCGCGGCGTGCGGGTGATCCGGCGGCAGCTGGTCGGGGGTGTCCTCGGAGATGCCGAGCATCGCGCCGAGCGCGAGCCGGACGTCGTTGAGCGCGGTGAGCCAGGCCGCGGCCTCTTCGGGCGTGAGGACGAGGTCCCCGCCACCCGCCGGGAGCGTGTCGAGCAGCACCCGGGCCGCACCGAGCTTGGCGTCGATGATCTGCGGCTCGTGCACGCTGCGCAGCGCCGAGTTCAGTTTTCCGTTGACGACCTCGGCGGAGAGCTCGTCGTCCTGGTCGGGGCGATGGAAATCCGGGAGGAGGCGCCCGAGGGTGACGTCGTCGGGTGCCTCCGAGTGACCGACACTGATGCCGGTGAGCGTCGCCAGGTCGTCGTGGGGCGCGGAATCGGCCCGCTCGGTGAGCAGTTCGCACATCGAGGTGACCATGGATGCGAGCAGTTCTGCTTCGTGCGCGTCGAGCTGCGATGCGATCCGCATCGTGTCGCCGCGCCCTTTGCGTTTCCAGGTGCGCACGCGTTCAGTGTGCCCGGAGTGTGCGCGAAGCGGACCGGCCGGTCACGAATCCCGCTGCATCGTGGCCCACAGACCGGCGGCGTGCAGCTTCGCGACGTCGGCCTCGACCTTGTCGCGGTCGCCGGAGGACACGACGGCCCGGCCCTCGGTGTGGACCTGCATCATCAGTTCATTGGCCCGGGACTCGGAATAGCCGAAGATCTTCTGGAAGACGAAGGTGACGTACCGCATCAGGTTGACCGGGTCGTCCCACACGATCGTCATCCAGGGCTTGTCGAGTCCCGCCGCGCCGTCGGCGACCTCTGGTTCGGCAACCGCCGTACCGCCGGGGGTAGCCTCGTGCGCACGAGTTTCGTCAGGCGCCATAGGGACAGGGTAAGCGATTGTGAGCATCGACAACACCGCGCTGCTGACCGATCAGTACGAACTGACGATGGTCGCGGCAGCGCTTCGCCACCCGGTTGCGCACCGCCAGTGCGTATTCGAGGTCTTCGCGCGCCGCCTCCCGGACGGTCGGCGCTACGGCGTCGTTGCCGGGACCGGCCGCGTCCTCGACGAGCTCGCGGCGTTCCGGTTCGGCGACGAGGAGATCGCCGTCGTCGAACGATTCCTCGATCCCGACACGGTGGCCTGGCTGCGGGATTATCGGTTCTCCGGTGACATCGACGGCTACCGCGAGGGCGAGCTCTACTTCCCCGGGTCGCCGATCCTCACCGTCCGAGCGACGTTTGCCGAGGCGGTCCTGCTCGAGACCCTGATCCTGTCGATCCTCAACCACGACAGTGCGATCGCCTCGGCCGCGGCGCGCATGGTCAGCGCCGCCGGGTCGCGGCCGATCATCGAGATGGGATCGCGGCGCACCCATGAGCGCGCGGCCGTCGCCAGCGCGCGTGCCGCCTACATCGCGGGCGTCGCCGCCACCTCGAATCTGGAGGCGGCGCGCCGTTTCGGCGTGCCCAGCGCCGGCACCGCAGCCCACGCGTTCACCCTCGGCTTCACCGGACCCGACGGCCCGGATGAGAAGGCCGCGTTCGCCGCACAGATCGAGGCCCTCGGCGTCGGCACCACACTGCTGGTCGACACCTACGACATCACCCAGGGCGTGCGCAACGCCATCGAGGTGGCCGGGCCCGGGCTCGGTGCCGTGCGCATCGACTCCGGCGACCTCGGTGTGCTCGCCCGACAGGTACGCGCACAGCTCGACGACCTCGGTGCGACGGAGACCAAGATCGTGGTCTCCGGCGATCTGGACGAGTACGCGATCGCCTCGCTCCGCGCCGAGCCCGTCGACACCTACGGTGTCGGGACCTCGCTGGTCACCGGTAGCGGGGCTCCGACGGCGGGGATGGTCTACAAGCTCGTCGAGGTCGACGGTCTGCCGGTGGCCAAACGGGCGAGCCACAAGGAGTCACGCGGCGGGGCCAAATCGGCCGTGCGTGCGGCCCGATCGAGCGGCACGATCGTCGAGGAGATCGTCTATCGCGCCGACGGCACCCGCCCCGCGCCGAACGGGCTCGGCTTCCGGGACCTGCAGATCCCGCTCGTCCGCGGCGGCACGCCCGTCGAGGCGCTGCCGACACTCGCCGATGCCCGCGCCCATCTGGCGGCCGGCCTGGTCAGTTTGCCGTGGGAGGGTCTGGGCCTGTCCCATGGAGATCCCGCGGTGCCGACCCGCTACGAACTCGGCTGAACCGCCCCACACGCCCGAACCCGATGACCCCCGACGACAGGAGACATGGATGAGCGCCGAACGCAGCGACGGCACCCGTCCCGCCGACGCGCTGATCGTCGTCGACGTGCAGAACGACTTCTGCGAGGGCGGAGCCCTCGGGGTGAACGGCGGCGCCGCGGTGGCGCGGGCGGTCACCTCGATCCTCGACGAGTATCGGACCGTCGTCGCGACCCGCGACTACCACATCGACCCCGGTGCGCATTTCTCCGACGAACCCGACTTCGTCGACACCTGGCCGCCCCACTGCCGCGTCGGCACCGACGGGGTGGCGTTCCATCGCGAGTTCGACGCCGGCGCCGCGCACGAGGTCTTCTCCAAGGGCGAGTACAGCGCCGCGTACTCCGGCTTCGAGGGTGCTGCGGAGGACGGCTCGACCCTCGCCGCGTGGCTGCGCGAGCGGAAGGTGAAGTCGGTCGACGTCGTCGGCATCGCCACCGACCACTGCGTGCGGGCGACCGCCCTCGACGCGGTCGAGGCCGGGTTCCGCACCCGGGTGCTGCTCAACTTCACCGCCGGCGTCGCGCCGGAGACGACCTCGGCGGCGCTGTCGACGTTGCGGGAGGCGGGCGTGGAACTGGTGGGCGACCTGCTCTACGACGGGTCGAGCCGGACCGGATAGCCGGCCCGCCGACCTCGCGATTCTCGATCCTGGCGTCGATCGAGGGAACCGACCGGCGCCGCGACACGTCTGAGACAACACGCCCCTATCCGTACGCGAGCTCACCGCGACCACAGCAAGGACAACCGGAACCCACCTCATGCCCAACACACCCCCGGTGACCGACCTGCTCGACGCTGCGGTCACCGCACTCGGCGGCCGTCGCCGCGACGGCCAGGTCGCGATGGCCTCGGCGGTCGCGCACGCCATCGACACCGGTGAGCACCTGGCCGTCCAGGCCGGCACCGGCACCGGCAAGTCGCTGGCCTACCTCGTGCCGGCCATCCGCCACGCCGTCGAGAGCGGCCGCACCGTCGTGGTGTCCACCGCGACGATCGCGTTGCAGCGTCAGCTCATCGAGCGCGATCTCCCCCGCCTGGCCAAGGCGCTGAAGAAGCCGATCGGCCGCGAGCCCACCTTCGCGATCCTCAAAGGTCGCGGAAACTACCTGTGTCTGAACAAGATCCATTCCGGAACCGCGGAGGAACCGGACACCGAGCTGTTCGACCCGTTCGAGTTGTCGCGGACCGGCCGGGAGGTGACGCGCCTGCGAGAGTGGAGCAGCGACACCGAGACCGGTGACCGCGACGACCTGGTCCCCGGCGTGTCCGACCGGTCGTGGCGGCAGGTCAGCGTCACCGCACGCGAGTGTCTCGGCGCGGCCAACTGTTCCTACGGCGAGGACTGCTTCGCCGAGCAGTCGCGCCGCCGGTCCGGCAAGGTCGACGTCGTGGTCACCAACCACGCCCTGCTGGCCATCAACGCGACGAGCCCGGCGAACGTCCTGCCCGAGCACGACGTCGTCATCATCGACGAGGCCCACGAACTCGTCGACCGGATGACCTCGGTGGCCACCGACGAGCTGTCGGCCGCCTCGGTGGCGCTCGTCGCCCGCCGGTGCGGGAAGCTCGTCGACGAGGAGACCGCCGATGCCCTGCTCGGCGCCGGTGAGCAGCTGGGTGAACTGCTCGACTCCGCACCGATGCGCCAGTGGACCGGCCTGCCGGCCGACGCCACCGCGGTGCTGGTCATGCTCCGCGACCGACTGTGGCAGGCCCGTACCGCCATCGGTCCCGTCCGGATGGCCGGCGCCGACGACGGCGCGGCGGCCGCCCGATCGGCCGCGCTGACCTCACTCGAGGACATGCACGACACCGTCGTGCGGATCCTGGGTGCGTTCGACGAACCCGACGAGGCCAAACGACGCGACGTCGTGTGGGCGTCGCTGGACACCTCGCGCCGCGGCGCCGAACCCCGGCCGATCCTGCACATCGCGCCACTGTCGGTCGGCGGCCTCCTGCGGGCCTCGCTGTTCGCCGACGCCACGGTCATCCTCACGTCGGCGACCCTCACCATCGGCGGCTCCTTCGACGCCCTCGCCGCGACCTGGGGACTCCCGGCGTCCGGGCGCGGGACCGACCGTCCGGTGACGGACGAGACGAACGTCTCCGACGTCACCGCGAGCGGGAAGGCGGTCCCCTCGGATTCGGGTTCGGCCCGCTGGACCGGTCTCGACGCCGGCTCGCCCTTCGACTATCCGCGGTCGGCGATCCTCTACGTCGCGCGCCACCTCCCCCGGCCCGACCGCTCGGGCATCGCGTCGCGGACGATGGACGAGATCGCCGAACTCGTGAACTCCGCCGGCGGTCGCACGCTGGGCCTCTTCTCCTCCATGCGCGCGGCCCGCGAAGCCGCCGACGCGATCCGCGACCGCACCGACCATCCCGTGCTGTGTCAGGGCGACGACACCACCTCGACCCTGGTCCGGCGGTTCGCCGACGATCCCGCGACCTGCCTGTTCGGCACGCTGTCCCTGTGGCAGGGGGTCGACGTGCCCGGCCCGTCGCTGAGCCTGGTCCTGATCGACCGCATCCCCTTCCCGCGTCCCGACGACCCGTTGCTGACCGCTCGACAGCGCGCGGTCGACGCCCGCGGCGGCAACGGGTTCCTGTCGGTGGCGGCCAACCACGCCGCCCTGCTCCTCGCCCAGGGCGCCGGCCGGTTGCTGCGTTCGGTCGACGACCGCGGTGTCGTGGCGGTCCTCGACTCCCGGCTGGCGACGGCCGGTTACGGCGGCTATCTGCTCGCGTCGTTGCCACCGATGTGGCGCACCACCGATCCCGCGGTGGTCCGGTCGGCGCTCGCCCGGCTGACCGATCCCGCTCGTTCGGTGGGCTGACCTCGACCGACCCGGAGAGCACCCGACGGGGCCGACACGGCCGCGCGGTCCAGGACAAGACAATCCCGTCCGCGGGGCACTAGGTTGGGTACCGGTGATACCAACGAAGGCGAGACCGACAGCGCACCCCGGCCAGTCACGGGAGCTGACGACAGGAGGCTCCACGTGATCGGGCGCATGGGTATCGACGACATCGCACCCCTGGTGTCGGCGGGCCAGCAGCCAGCCAAAGCCGTTGTGGGAGAGTACTTCCCGATCAGCACCACGGCCTGGCGCGAGGGGCACGACGCCCTGGGTGTCACACTGCACGTCGAGGCGCCCCGCCGCGAGGCATTCGACATCCGGATGATCCCGGCCCCGGAACCGGACACCTTCAACGCGGCCTTCGTGCCCGACGCCGTCGGGTTCTGGTCCTACCGCATCGAGGCCTGGAGCGACCCCTACGCCACGTGGCGGTCGGCCGTCATCAAGAAACTCGACGCCGGACAGGGCGCGGCCGACCTCGCCAACGACATCGAGACCGGGGCGCGGGTGCTCGACACCGCCGCCGGGCTCGTCTCCGGCGAGGACCGCGAGTTGCTGCTCGACGCCGCTCGTCAGCTCCGGGCGCGCCGGCGCCGCGTCGAGAACCGGGTGGGTCTGGCCATCTCCGACGAGGTGGTCGAGTTGCTCTCCGCGCACCCCGTTCGCGAACTCGTCACCAAGAGCCGCACCTACCGGGTGTGGGTCGACCGCACCCGGGCGCTGTTCGGCTCGTGGTACGAGCTGTTCCCCCGCTCCACCGGCGGCTGGGACGGCGAGGGCAATCCCGTCCACGGCACGTTCCTCACCGCCGCCCAGGACCTGCCGCGCGTGGCCGACATGGGATTCGACGTCGTCTACCTGCCGCCGATCCACCCCATCGGCGAGGTCAACCGCAAGGGCCCCAACAACACGCTCGTCGCGGGACCCGACGACGTCGGTTCGCCGTGGGCCATCGGGTCGGCGGACGGCGGTCACGACGCGATCCATCCCCTCCTCGGCAGCGAGGAGGACTTCGAGTATTTCGTCGGCCGGGCTCGGGAACTCGGATTGGAGGTCGCGCTCGATCTGGCACTGCAGTGCGCGCCGGACCATCCGTGGGCGATCGAACACCCCGAGTGGTTCACCACCCAGCCCGACGGCACCATCGCGTTCGCGGAGAACCCGCCGAAGAAGTACCAGGACATCTACCCGCTGAACTTCGACAACGACCGCAACGGCATCTACCGCGCGGTGCTGAAGGTCGTCCTGCACTGGGTCGGTCTCGGCGTCGACATCTTCCGCGTCGACAATCCCCACACCAAACCGCCGAACTTCTGGGAATGGCTGATCAGCGAGGTCAAGAAGCGGCACCCGGACGTGCTGTTCCTGTCCGAGTCGTTCACCCGGCCGGCCCGGCTCTACGGCCTCGCACGACTCGGCTTCACCCAGAGCTACACCTACTTCACCTGGAAGACGCTGAAGTGGGAGCTCGAACAGTTCGGCCGGGAGATCGCCGACCACGCCGACGAGGCCCGTCCCAATCTGTTCGTGAACACCCCCGACATCCTCCACGCGAGCCTGCAGCACGGCGGACCGGGCATGTTCGCCCTACGCGCTGCCCTCGCCGCCACCCTCGCCCCGACGTGGGGCGTCTACAGCGGGTACGAACTCTACGAGCACGTCGCCGTCACCGAGGGCAGCGAGGAATACCTGAACTCGGAGAAGTACGAGCTGCGGCCCCGCGACTACAAGGCCGCGGCGAGTCGTGGCGAGTCACTCGAGCCGTGGATCACCTCGCTCAACGAGATCCGCCGACGCCACCCGGCGCTGCAGCAACTTCGCAACATCCACTTCCACCACGTCGACAACCCGTCGCTCATCGCCTACTCGAAGATCGATCCCGTCTCGGGCGACCGCGTGGTCGTGATCATCAACCTGAATCCGTTCGGCGCGGAGGACTCCACGGTCTGGCTCGATCTGCCGAAGCTCGGTTTCGAGTGGTACGACCACTTCTCCGTCCGGGACGAGGTCTCGGGCGAGGAGTACTGGTGGGGCCAGGACAACTACGTCCGCCTCGAGCCCTGGCGCGCGGTGGCGCACATCCTCGCCCTGCCGCCCCTCGACCCCGCCGTCGCACAGCAACTCGCCCTTCGGATCCAGTGAGGTATTCGTGACCGATCGCCCTGATCCGCCGGGCCTGCCGGACCTGCCGGACCCCGATGCCACCGACCACGACCTCCGTCGGTTGGCCGCGCAGACCCATCCCGACCCGCACGCGTTCCTCGGTGCCCACGACGCCCCCGGCGGCACCACCATCCTGCGTACGTTGCGCCCGGACGCACTCTCGGTGTCCGCGGTCATCGGCGGCGTCGATCACCCGATGACCCGCCAGACCGACGACCTCTGGGTGGTCACCGTGCCGATGGCCGACCTGATGGACTACCGGTACCGCGTCGTCTATCCCGATTCCGCCGGCGGCACCGCGGAATTCGTCGTCGCCGACGGCTACCGCTTCCTGCCGAGCCTCGGCGAGATCGACATCCACCTGTTCAGCGAGGGCCGTCACGAGTCACTGTGGAACGCCCTCGGTGCGCGCGTGACGTCGTACACGACCACCGACGGCGAGGTGAACGGCACCGCCTTCTCCGTGTGGGCACCGAATGCCCACGGCGTCACCGTGATCGGCGACTTCGACGCCTGGACCGGACGGGTCGCGCCCATGCGCAAGGTCGGGGTCAGCGGCGTGTGGGAGGTCTTCGTCCCCGACGTCGGCGACGGCACCCACTACAAGTTCCGCGTCCACGGGGCCGACGGCGTCATCCGCGACAAGGCCGATCCCATGGCCTTCCGCACCAGTACCCCGCCGGCAACCGCGTCGCGGGTCACCGTGTCCGAACACGTGTGGTCCGACGACGCCTGGATCGCGCGCCGGGAGCGGTCGGCACCCGAACGTGAGCCGATGAGCGTCTACGAGGTCCACCTCGCGTCGTGGCGTCAGGGCCTCGGGTACCGCGAACTCGCCCACGAACTGGCCGAGTACGCGGTCGAGAAGGGCTTCACCCACGTCGAGTTCCTACCCGTCGCCGAGCATCCGTTCGGCGGCTCGTGGGGCTATCAGGTCACGTCCTATTACGCGCCGACGGCCCGCTTCGGGACGCCCGACGACTTCCGCTACCTGGTCGACCATCTCCACTCCCGCGACATCGCCGTCATCGTCGACTGGGTGCCGGCCCACTTCCCCAAGGACGACTGGGCGCTGGCCCGTTTCGACGGCACCCCGCTCTACGAGCACGCCGATCCGATGCGCGGTGAGCAGCTCGACTGGGGCACCTACGTCTTCGACTTCGGTCGCCATGAGGTCCGCAACTTCCTCGTCGCGAACGCCCTGTTCTGGTTCAGCGAATTCCACATCGACGGTCTGCGCGTCGACGCCGTCGCCTCGATGCTGTACCTGGACTACTCGCGCCCGGCCGGGCAGTGGCGCCCCAACGTCCACGGCGGCCGCGAGAACCTGGAGGCCGTGCAGTTCCTCCAGGAGACGAATGCGACCGTCCACAAACACTTTCCGGGCGTGATCACGGTCGCCGAGGAGTCGACCGCCTGGCCGGGCGTGACCCGCATGACCGATCTCGGCGGGTTGGGTTTCAGCTTCAAATGGAACATGGGCTGGATGCACGACACCCTCGACTATCTGTCGCGCGACCAGATCCACCGGAGCTTCCACCACCACGAGATCACCTTCTCGCTGGTGTACGCGTGGAGCGAGAACTTCGTGCTGCCCCTCTCCCACGACGAGGTCGTGCACGGCAAGGGCACGCTGTGGACGCGGATGCCGGGCGACTCGTTCGCCAAGGCCGCGGGTGTGCGGGTGTACCTCGCCTACATGTGGTCGCACCCGGGTAAGCAGTTGCTGTTCATGGGACAAGAGTTCGGGCAGACCGGCGAGTGGGCCGACAACCGCAGTCTGGACTGGCATCAGCTGGAGGGCTGGGAGGGCGAACTGCATTCCGGCATCTCGGCTCTCGTCACCGACCTGAACCGGATCTACCGCTCGCGACCCGCGCTGTACTCGCAGGACACCGACCCACTCGGCTACGAGTGGATCGACGCCAACGACACCGCGAACAACGTGATCAGCTTCCTGCGATACGGCACCGACGGCTCGGTCGTCGCCTGCCTGTTCAACCTCAGCGGTTCCGATCGCTCCGACTATCAGGTCGGGCTGCCGTCGGCGGGCGTCTGGGACGAGATCCTCAACACCGACGCCGACGCCTACAGCGGCGCCGGACGCGGCAACATGGGGTCGGTCACGGCGGACGGTCCGTCATATCACGGACGTCCCGTGTCGGCGCGGGTCATGCTGCCCGCCAACTCGGCGATCTGGCTGGTGCCGCGGCGGGACCAGCCCGCCGTGGCCTCACCCCGTCAGTAGAGCGCGCTGGCGAGCTTGCGACGGGCGCTCACGACGAACTGTTCGGCGGGATCGAAGAGCTCGAACAGCTCGAGCAGTCGCGTGCGAGCACGGGTGCGCTCCTCGCCCGCGGTCACCCGGACCACGTCGATGATGCGGTCGAACGCGGCCTCGGGTTGCTGCGACAGCAGCAGGACATCCGCGGCCGCGAGTTGCGCGTCGACGTCACGCGGGGATGCCGTCTCCACGATCGCGGGATCGTGCGCCTGCGCGCGCAGGATGAACTCGAGATTGCGCGCGGCAGATGCCGCTTCGAGGTTCTCCGGCTCCGCCTCGGCGATGGCCCGATAGTCCGCGAGGGCACCGTCGAAGTCACCGTCGTTCAGCTTCGCCTCGGCCGCGACCAACCTCGGGTCCTCGGGTTCCGGTTCGGGAGCGGGCCCGTCCGGCACACCGGGCAGGACGTCGCCGACCTGGGCGAAGATGTCGTCGATCCACTGGGTGATCTCGGCCTCGGAGCGGACACCGTTGAAGGCGGTCACCGGCTGACCCTGCACGATCGCGACGACCATGGGGATCGACTGCACCCGGAACGCCTGTGCGATACGCGGATTCGCATCGACGTCGACCTTCGCCAGCATCCAGCGCCCGCCCGACTCGGCGGCCAGACGCTCCAGGACCGGCGACAGCTGCTTACACGGACCGCACCACTCCGCCCACAGGTCGATGACGACGAGCTGCTGCATCGACCGGTTGAGGACCTCTGCCTCGAACGTCTCCTCGGTGACGTCGAGGACCGCTGCCGACGCGGGTCCCGCACCGGCGGCCGCCGGTTGTCCGCCCGGGGCAGGCGCCTGACCGGGCTGGGCCGCCTGCGACTGTGCCCGTTGTGCCTGCGCGCGTTCGGCTTCGGCGCGCTCCTTGAGGCCGCCGAGATCCACCGCGCCGGACATGGCCATGGCTGCTGCCGCCTGCTGTCGGGCCGCGGCGGCGGCCTGCTGACGATTGGTTGGTCGCGTCACCCCTCCAGTGTGTCACGACCCGCGACGCGGAATCAGTCGGCGTCGCGTGAACCGGCCCCGTCCGGGGTTGCCGCGCGGGCACCGTCGGGACGAACGACGGGCGCGAGTGCGACGGCGAGTGCGAGCGCCACCACCGCGGCGAGCAGTCCGGTGTTCAACGAGGTCCGGCTGCTGATGAAGCCGACGACCGCGGGGCCGGCGAGCATGCCGAGGTATCCGCATCCGACGACCGCGGAGATCGTCCGACCGCTCGACTCACCCGACAGATTGCCCGCCGCGGTGAAGATCTGCGGGATCAGGCCCGCCAGGCCGAGCCCGAACACGCCCCACCCGACGATCGCGAGCGCGGGTACGGGCGAGAGCACCGCGATCACGATGCCGGCGGTGCCGAGCAGACCGCCGTAGCGAACGACGGCCACCGGGCCCACCGACGCGACCACCGGGTCGATCACGAACCGCGTCACGGTCATCGTCGCGCTGAATGCGCCGAACGCGATGGCGCCGACCGCCTCGGCGGAGCCGAAGGTCTCCACCACGTGCAGCGCACTCCAGTCGTAGGCGGTTCCCTCGGCCAGCATCAGCGCGAAGGCGACCACCGCCAGGAGCACGAGGCGCCGCCGGTCCACGGTGTGCCACCACTTCGCGGACTCGGTGTCCCCGGTCCGACCGCCTCGTGCGCCCGTCTCGTCGGAGCCGACCTCGCGGCCGGCCAGTCCACGGGCGTTCCACGCGACGACGCCGACACCGGCCACCGCGGCGCAGGCCACCGTGAGGATGACCCCGACGTCGGCCCACAGCGTCGCGGCGACCACTCCGGATCCCACCAGGCTGCCCGCGGAGAAGAAGCCGTGGAACGACGACATGATCGGACGGCGGTAGGCCCGTTCCACCACAACTGCCTGCGCGTTCATCGACACATCGAGACAACCGTTGGCGAAGCCGAAGGCGACGAGTGCGGCGGCGAGGGTCAGTGCGTCGACGGCGAGCACCGGCGCGATGATCACCGCCGACAGCAACACGGCGGCCCCGATGGTCACCGGGCGGGAACCCCGACGGTCGATCAGGCGGCCGCAGACCTGCATGCCCACGAACGCCGAGGCGCCGAGCAGCAGGAGCAGGCCGCCGAGTTGATCGTGGCCGACCCCGGTGCGCTCGCTGATGACCGGGATGTGCGCCACCCACATCGCCGCGAGGAACCCGTTGAGCGCAAAGATCGCCCCGACGCTGCGGCGTGACCGGCGTAGCGTCGGGGCGATCGAAGGTGCGGTCGGGGCGGTCAGGCTGTGGCCTGCCTCGGTGCGCGATCGGTGGACAGCTCGGCGAGATGGCCGTTACGGCGCGCCCACCACTCGAACACGATCGTGCCGAACGGCGGCAGGCTCGACACCAGCGCGAGCAGGGTCACGATCGGGATCCCGATCCGGCGCGAGCCCACCGGCAGCTCCCACTTCACGGAGTTCCACTTGAGCTGGACAGCCGTGACGAGGGCGACGACCACGAAGAGCACGAAGACGATCCCGTGGATCATTCCCGGCTTGGCAATCGCCTCGTCGTCGTCGTTCACCCGCTTGACGACCATGGCGACCAGCAGGATCGCCCAGGTGATCGCCTCGGCGACGGCGACGAACCGGAAGCGCTTGGCGGGTGTGGTCAGGTCGAAGAATGACAGCATGGCCCTCATTGTGCCGAATCGGACAGAAAACTACTACAAGGTGTCGTAGACGTCTCGTTCCTCACGCCTTCGGAACCCGGATGATCAGGGCGTCGCCCTGGCCGCCGGCTCCGCACAGCGCAGCCGCCCCGACACCACCGCCGCGTCGCTTCAGCTCGAGCGCCACATGCAGCGCGATCCGCGCGCCGGAGGTGCCGATCGGGTGCCCGACCGCAATCGCGCCGCCGTTGACGTTGACGATCTCGGGGTCGACGCCGAGTTGCTTGGTCGAGGAGAGTCCGACGGCCGCGAACGCCTCGTTGATCTCGATGATGTCGAGGTCCGCCGGCGCGATGCCCTCGCGGTCACAGGCCTTGACGATGGCGTTGGCCGGCTGCGCCTGCAGGCTCGAGTCCGGTCCGGCGACGACCCCGTGGGCGCCGATCTCGGCCAGCCACGTGACACCGAGCTCCTCGGCCTTGGCCTTGCTCATCACGACCACGGCGGCCGCGCCGTCCGAGATCTGCGACGAGTTGCCCGCGGTGATGGTGCCGTCCTTGCGGAAGGCCGGCCGCAGGCCGGACAGCGACTCGGTGGTCGTGTTGGCCCGGATGCCCTCGTCCTCGGCGAACTCGATCGGGTCGCCCTTGCGCTGCGGGATGGACACCGGGACGACCTCGTCGTCGAAGACACCGTTCTTCCATGCGGCGGCGGCGAGCCGGTGGCTGCGCGCGGCGAACTCGTCCTGCTGCTCACGGGTGAAGCCGTCGGCGTCGTTGCCCTGCTCGGTCAGCGCCCCCATCGGCTGATCGGTGAAGGCGTCGAACAGTCCGTCGAAGGCCATGTGGTCGACGAGTTCGGTGTTGCCGTACTTGAAGCCGCCGCGGCTGTTGGGCAGGAGGTGCGGTGCCTGCGTCATCGACTCCTGGCCACCGGCGACGACGACGTCGAACTCCCCGGCCCGGATGAGCTGATCGGCCAGCGCGATCGCGTCGACGCCCGACAGGCACATCTTGTTGATGGTCAGGGTCGGGACGTCCCAGCCGATGCCCGCCTTGATCGCCGCCTGGCGAGCAGGCATCTGACCGGCCCCCGCGGTCAGCACCTGGCCCATGATCACGTACTGGACCTCCGAGGCGGGTACGCCGGACCGCTCCAGCGCGCCCTTGATGGCGACTGCGCCGAGGTCCACTCCGCTGAAGTCCTTCAGCGAGCCCAGCAGGCGGCCGAAGGGTGTGCGTGCACCGGCGACGATGACCGTTGTCGTGTCGGCAGTCGAAGTCATGAAGGAACCTCCGGGGGTGTCGAAAAGGGGGCCAACCGAGCGCCCGCTCTGTGCGCTCAACACCTCAACGCTACCGTTGTCCCATGTCTTCCTCTGCAACGGACCCCAGCACCACCGCACTGATCTCCGACCTGATCATCGCCATCGATCACGTCGGCATCGCCGTCCCCGATCTCGACGCCGCCAAGGAGTGGTACGCCACCCACCTCGGGTTCGAGACGCTGCACCAGGAGACGAATGCCGAACAGGGTGTCGAAGAGGCCATGGTCGGGCCGGCCGGCGGCACCGGCGCGGTGATCCAGTTGCTCGCGCCGCTCGACGAGTCCTCGACGATCGCCAAGTTCATCGACCGGAACGGCCCGGGTCTGCAGCAGCTCGCCGTGCGCGTCACCGACGTCGACGCGGTGACGGCGCGGCTCACCGAAGCCGGCGTCCGGGTCCTCTACCCGGCAGCCAAGCGCGGCACCGCCGACTCGCGGATCAACTTCGTCCACCCCAAGGACGCCGGTGGCGTCCTGCTCGAACTCGTGGAGCCCGCCGCCACCGCGCACTGATATCCCGCAACGGTCGAAAACCGTTGCGTCACTGACCGACTCACCGTGCCGAGCCGGTCGGGCCCGCCGGCGGCCCGACCCGCTCGGCACGTCCGCGTGCGGCGTCGCCGAGGCCGGGGAGATCCCGCGCGCTCTCCGATACACTGGCCGCCATGCCAGGTCCCGCACGGCAATTGCCCTTCGCGATCGTGATGCGCGGTTATGACCGTGAGCAGGTCGCCGACCACCTCCAGCGGCTCGACGCCGATCTGCGCGTCCTCGCCGCGGATCGCGACGCCGCCACCGCCAACGCGCACGAACTCGCCGCGCATCTCGAGGACGCCCGCGACGAGATCGCCGAGCTCCGTCGCGAGGTCGACAAGCTCTCGGTCCCGCCGACCACCGCGCAGGGCATGAGCGAGCGACTGTCCCGGATGCTGCAGCTGGCATCCGACGAGGCGTCGGAGATGCGCGCCGAGGCCTCGGCCGAGGCCGCCGAGACGCTGTCCATCGCCCGCCAGGAGGCCGCCGACATGCGGTCTTCCGCCGCGACCGACGCCGAGCGTGTCCGGGGCGAGGCCCGCACCGCCGCGAAGAAGCTGGTCGACGAGGCCGCCGCCCGGGCCCGGCAGGTCAAGGAGACCGCGGCCGCCAACGAGTCGGAGTCCGCGCGCCTCATCGCCGAGCGCTCCGCCGCGATGGAGGCCGAACACAGCAAGACGATGCAGGCCGCCAAGGACGAGGCCCGTCGACTCGTGGAGAAGGCGAAGGCCGACGTCGCCGAGATGGAGGCGGTCAGTGCCGCCGAACGCAGGGCCGAGCGGGAACGCCACGACGCCGAACTGGCCGACCAGCGCGAACGCGCTCTCGACGAGGCGGCTCACATCCGGCAGACCGCACTGGACATCGCGACGGAGCGGCTCGACCGGTCACGCGAACTCGCCCAGGCGGCCGATCGCACCCGTCAGGACATCGCCGCGAACCTCGGACATCTCCGCGACAAACTGGCCGAGCTCCCGGAACTGCTGGCCCAGCCGGACGATTCCGAGTACTCCGTGCTGTCCGACTCCGACGACCTCGAGCTCCTCAACCGCAAACTGTCGCCCGAGGCGCGGTCGCCCGAGGTGCGATCCAACGCCTGACTGGAGGACTGTCCGCTGGTCGAGCTGGTCGAAGCCACTCCTCAGAAGAGCCGGAACTCCGTACTCTCCGCTCCGCGCAGTTCGTCGTAATCCAGCACCACACACCGGATTCCGCGGTCCTCGGCGAGCGTCCGGGCCTGCGGCTTGATCTGTTGCGCGGCAAAGACCCCGGCCACCGGGGCGAGCGTGGTGTCGCGGTTGAGCAGGTCGAGGTACCGCGTCAGCTGCTCGACGCCGTCGATCTCACCGCGTCGCTTGATCTCGACCGCCACCGTGGCACCCGACGCGTCCCGACACAGCAGGTCGACCGGCCCGATCGCGGTCATGTACTCGCGGCGGATGAGGGTGTGACCCGGACCGAGCGTCTCGACGTGCTCGGCGAGCAGTTCCTGCAGGTGCGCCTCCACGCCGTCCTTGACGAGACCGGGGTCGACCCCGAGCTCGTGCTGCGAGTCGTGCTCGATCGACGCGATCGTGATGCGGAGTTCCTCACCGGCCTTGTTGGTGACGACCCAGTACGCCTGTGCCTGCGTGCCGTCGGGAACCTGCGCCTCGGTGAGCCAGCACGGCGGACTCATCCAGTTCAGCGGCTTGTAGGCCCGGTCGTCGGCGTGCACGCTCACCGACCCGTCCGACTTGATCAACAGCAACCGTCGAGCCATTGGCAGATGAGCGGTCAGCCGCCCCACGTAATCGACCTGACACTCCGCGATGACGAGACGCACGTGCCCACCCTAGGCCATCCGGACGAGGGTTTCGGTGACCCCCTGTCCGTCGGCCACGGGTCGCTGCTCACCGGTCGTAATAGTGCTTGAGCAAGAACGTCTCGGCGTCGGTGATCGCGTCGCCCATGGTCGAGTGCACGTGCGGTAGCGCCGGATCGAAACCCTGGAGTTCTTGCGGCGCATCGAGATCGGGCAACGCCGTGTCGTTGCGGTGGCGGTCCACACTGGCTCGCACCACCCCGTCGGGGTCGACGAGCATCGCCCGTCGACCGGTCTGGTCGAGCCGCCGCTTCATGCTCAGGACCATGGTGCGGGCGACGGCGTCGATCACCCCGATCCGCGAGATCTCGACGATCACCACGGTGTACTGGTTCATGTCGGCTTCCAGACGGCGATGCACGCTCTCAGCTCCGGCGAAAGTCAGATCACCCTGGAGTTCGTACACCCGTATGGTGTCGCGGCAGGTCCGCAGATAGCTGCGCTCCCGCTCGCTCCACTCCGCTCCCACGGATGTGTCCGAGAGGTCGTAGACCGACCGGATTGTCACCCGGCTCTCCCTGGTCACGTTGAACATGTGCAGTCCGAGATCCTTCGACAACGAACGGCACACCTGGACTCCGCGGACGCTGTTGCCGTGCTCGTCGAGGCGGGGTGAGTACACCCCGATGCCGAGCTGGCCCGGCAGGACCGCGAGGATGCCGCCGCCGACGCCGCTCTTGGCCGGCAGGCCGACTGTGGTGACCCAGTCACCCGCACCGTCGTACATGCCGCAGGTGGTCATGACACTGAGGAGGCGTTGCGCCGTCTCACCGGAGAACACCGAACGGCCGGTACGCGGGTTCACCCCACCGTTGGCGATGGTGGCTCCGATTCCGGCGAGATCGTCGGTGGTCACGCGAATCGAGCACTGCCGGTAGTACAGGTCGAGCGCGGCGTCGGGACTGGTCTCGAGCGCCCCGAAGCTGTCGAGCATGTAGGCGATCGCCCGGTTGCGCGATCCGGTGGCCGCCTCCGAGGCATAGACGTCCTCGTCCATCGTCAGTCGTCGACCGGCACACCCGGAGTAGAACTCGAGCACCTCGGCGAACGCCGCCGCCACCGCGGCCTCGTCGACGGTGTCCATCGGCGGCAACAGCATCGACGCCGCGAAGATCGCGCCGGCGTTGATCATCGGGTTCTTCGGCCGGCGCCGGTCGTCGACGCTGATCTCGTTGAACGCCTCCCCCGACGGTTCGACGCCGATTTTCGCGTCCACTGCGACCGCACCGTGCTTCTGCAACGCCATCGCGTACGTGAGCGGCTTCGACACCGACTGGATGGTGAACGCCGTGGCCGTGTCGCCGTGCGAGTAGGTGTGTCCATCGTGCACACAGAGGGACAGCGCATACCCGTTCGGGTCCACCGCAGACAGTTCCGGGATGTAGTCAGCCACCGCACCCCCATGATCCGATCGGCATTCGTTCATGATGTGGCTGAAATATCCGTCGACGAGGGACTCCATGCCCTCCATCTAAGCGTGTCCCGTGCCACCCCGACACCGCGACGGATCTCCGCCGCGTCGGGTACACCCCGGGGCTCCACCCGATGACTAGGCTGGCGATGACCGGGGACCGAGACACCGACGCTGGGAGTACCCATGAAGTTGCTCGTCGTATACATCGCGACCTCGGGAGGCGACGACGCGGTCGCTCTGGGTGCCTGCCTTGCGCGCACCTTCGACGCCGAACTCGAACTCTGCATCGTCATCCCACCGGAACCGGAGAGCACCGACCCGTCCGAACAGGTGTCGGTGGAACGCCTCTCCGACGCCCTGGACAGCGCTGCCCGACGCTGGCTCGACGCGGCCGCAGCCAAACTGCCCGACGACATCGAGACCACCACGACGATCGCCGAACACGCCAATCCGGGTGAGGGACTGATCGTGCAGGCCCGACGGACCTCGGCAGACATGCTGGTGATCGGCGGCGCAGGCGGCGGCATCCGCGGACGACACACGCTCGGGACCGTCGTGAACGACATCCTGCACTCGGCACCCGTCCCGGTCGCGGTGGCGCCACCGGGATTCGCTCACCTCGGCGCCGACGAGGTCCGGGAGATCTCGGTTGCGATCGGCAGTCGACCCGGGACCCAGCTGCTGTTCCAGACCGCGCTTCGCAGCGGCGTCCGTGCCCAACGGCCGATCCGCTTGATCTCGCTGGTGGCCGTCGACGACGTGCAACCGTGGCGCACCGAACCCGAGGAACGCGCACTCGACTCCGCTCGGGAACACGCACGACGCAGCCTCGAGGCGGCCAGAGAGCAGCTGCCACAGGACTTTCCGGTCAGCTCCGCGGTGGCCCAAGGATCGACGATCGAAGAAGCGGTCGGTTCGCTGGACTGGCAGGACGGTGACGTCGTGATGGTCGGGTCGAGCCGGCTCGCGGCGCCCAACACCTTGTTCCTCGGAACAACCGCGGCCAAGATCCTCCGGGCGGTGTCCGTGCCGATGATCGTGGTACCCAAGGGCACCGACTGAACCTGGACACTGATCCCGAAACGCACTGTGGCCCCTCACGAATCGTGAGGGGCCACAGTGGGAAATTGTGTTCGGCGGTGTCCTACTCTCCCACACTGATTAGGGTGCAGTACCATTGGCGCTGGAGGGCTTAGCTTCCGGGTTCGGAATGGGGCCGGGCGTTTCCCCTCCGCTATAGCCGCCGTAAC